>JAUVVP010000177.1 GCA_030604585.1 Planctomycetota bacterium
CTCCCAGGCCGAACTCATCGTCATAACGACCGAGCAGATAGCCGACACCGTTCGCGAGAAGGTCAGCGCCATACGGTTCCTGGTCCCGAGCGGGGCCGAGGGCAGGGAGGCGCTGCCGCTCATCGTCGAGATTCCCGGTCCCCAGGGACCCAGCGAGAAGAGCCCCTCCCTGATGAAGATGATCCGGGAAGCCGTCGGCATCAGGTTCTGAGGGCGAATACAGCGGCGTCCAATGCCATGAGTCACCAGGAAGACGCGCTCACGCAGGAGATAATCGCCGACGCCCGGAGGCGCGCCGACCGGATCAAGCAGCGCGCCGAACGCGACGCCCGGAAGGTGATGGACGAGGCCCGCAAGGCGGCGCAGGCGGAGCGGGAGGGCCTGCTTCAGGTCGCGGCGCGGCGCGCCGAGCATGAGCGGCAGGTCAGCCGCGGCCGCCTCGAGCAGGACCTGGCAAGGCTCAGGCTGCAGGTTCGCCAGGACCTGGTGCAGCGCGTCCGGGCCGAGGCCGAGCGGCGGCTGGCGGAACTGGCGGCGGGAGCGGACCACCGGGAGGTGTTGAAGAAGCTGGCGCTGCTGGCCGTCGAGGCCATGAGCGGGGAGCGGTTCGAGCTGGTCCTGTGCCCGCGCGACAGGCAGAGATGGGGCGAAGAGCTGGCCGCCGAGGTCCGTGACGCCGTGCAGGGGCGGCTGGGGCGCGAGGCGCGTGTCGAGCTCTCCGAGGAGACGTTGTCGTCCGCCGGCGGGCTCGTGGTAAGGGGCGCCGACGGACATGAGGTGGCCGACCAGAGCTTTGAAGCGCGTCTCGACAGGCTCTGGGAGCGGATATGCATCGAAGTCGCGGCGATGCTTCCCGATCTGCCGGGGACGGACGAATGAGCGGCCCGAGGGCACAGGCCGGCAGCATCAGGCGGGTCAGCGGCCCCATCGTCGAGGCCGTCGGCATGGCCAGCGCGCAGGCCTACGAGGTGGTCAGGGTCGGCCCCCAGGCCCTCATCGGGGAAGTGATCAAGCTGGCCGGCGACGTGGCCACGATCCAGGTCTACGAGTACACCGGGGGGCTGAGGCCCGGCGACGGGGTGCAGCGCACCGGCGCTGCGCTCTCGCTAGTGCTCGCTCCCGGCCTGCTGGGAAGCATCTTCGACGGCATCCAGCGCCCGCTCAGCATGCTGGCCGAGCAGACCGGCGCCTTTCTGAAGCCCGGCGTCGTGGCCGACGCGCTCGACGTGGCCAGGAAGTGGCGCTTCGTCCCCCGGGTCCGTCCGGACCAGGAACTCCGGGCGGGGGAGGCCTTCGGCGTCGTCCAGGAGACCCGGGCCATCGAGCACCGCCTGCTGGTGCCCCCGGGCGTGGAGGGCAAGGTCAGCACCGTCGAGCCCGAGGGTGAGTACGCGATAACGGACGTCCTCTGCGTGATGGACGGCGAGGCGGGGCCGGCGGAGCTGACCATGATTCAGCGGTGGCCCGTGCGGCGGCCCCGTCCGTTCCGCAGGCGCAGGGCGAGCACCCAGGTGCTGGTGACCGGCCAGCGCGTCATTGACACCTTCTTCCCCATAGCCCGTGGCGGCACGGCGGCCGTGCCCGGCGACTTCGGCACCGGCAAGACCATACTTCAGCATCAGTTTGCCAAGTGGAGCGACGCGGACGTCGTCGTCTACGTCGGCTGCGGCGAGCGCGGCAACGAGATGACGGACATACTGCGCAGCTTCCCCGAGCTGGAGGACCCCCACACGGGCCGTTCGTTGATGGAGCGGACCGTGCTGATCGCCAACACGTCGAACATGCCGGTGGCCGCCCGCGAGGTCTCCATCTACACGGGCATCACCATAGCCGAGTACTACCGGGACATGGGCTACGCCGTGGCGCTGATGGCGGACTCGACCAGCCGGTGGGCCGAGGCCCTGCGGGAGGCGAGCAGCCGCCTGGAGGAGATGCCGGCCGAGGAGGGCTTCCCGGCCTACCTGGCGGCCCGACTGGCCCAGTTCTACGAGAGGGCCGGCCTGGTGGAGACCCTCGGCGGCGACGAGGGCAGCATCACGGTCGTGGGGGCTGTCAGCCCCCCCGGCGGCGACTTCAGCGAGCCGGTCACCCAGCACACCACGCGGTTCGTGCGCTGCTTCTGGGCGCTGGACCCGGACCTGGCCCATGCCCGCCATTACCCGGCCATAAGCTGGCTGGACAGCTACAGCGAGTACGTGGGCGACGTGGCCGACTGGTGGGCGCGGTTCAACCCCGACTGGAGCGCCCAGCGCGAGGAGATGATGAACCTGCTGGCGGAGGAGGACAGGCTCCAGCAGATAGTCAGGCTGGTCGGCCCCGACGTGCTGCCCGACGCGCAGCGGCTGGTGCTGCTGGTGGCGGACATGTTCAAGACCGGCTTCCTGCAACAGGACGCCGGGGACGAGGTGGACACCTATTGCGCGCCCCGCAAGCAGGAACTGCTGCTGAAGGGGTTCGTGGACTTCCTGCGCGGGACCCGTCGCATAATCGCCCAGGGTGCACCCATCGCCCGCGTGCGGCAGTTGCCCATAATCCAGGACCTGCTGAGGGCCAGATCCGTCATTCCCAACGATGACGAGGAGGCGCTCGACGGCCTGCTGGGCCGCCTCGCCGACCAGTTGGACGAGTTGGCGAGGGAGTACTCATGATCCAGGACAGCCCGGTGCAGTACGTGGGCGTTGACCGCGTTGAGGAACCCCTGATCTTCGTCTCCGGCGTGCACGGGGTCGGCTACGACGAGACCGTGGAGGTCCTGGACCCGCAGGGGAATGCCCGGCCCGGCACCGTCCTGGAAGTGAACGGCCAGACGGCCGTGGTGCAGGTGCTCGGCGGCACCATCGGGCTGTCCAACACGGGCACGCGCGTGCGCTTCCACGGCCGGCCGCTCAGTGTGTGCGTCAGTGAGGACATGCTCGGGCGCGCCTTCGACGGCCTCGGCCGCCCCATTGACGGGGGCCCGGCGCCCTTCGGCGGCGAACTGAGGGACGTCAACGGCGTCCCCATCAACCCGGCCGCCCGCACCTATCCCAGCGAGTTCATCCAGACCGGCATCAGCATCATTGACGGCTCCAACAGCCTGATCCGAGGCCAGAAGCTGCCCATCTTCAGCGGCAGCGGCATGCCGCACGACCGGCTGGCCGCCCAGATAGTGCGGCAGGCGACGCTGCCGGGGCAGGAGGCGTCCTTCGCCGTCATCCTGGCAGGCATGGGGATCAAGAACGACGAAGTGGAGTTCTTCCGCCACAGCTTCGAGAGCGCCGGCGTGCTGGGCAAGGTGGCCCTCTTCCTCAGCCTGGCCGACGCGCCCAGCGTCGAGCGAGTCCAGACGCCGCGCACCGCCCTGACGCTGGCCGAATACCTCGCCGTCGACAAAGACATGCACGTGCTGGTGATCCTGACCGACATGACCAACTACTGCGACGCCCTGCGCGAGATAAGCAGCGCCCGGGACGAGATACCCGCGCGCAAGGGCTACCCCGGCCACCTCTACAGCGACCTGGCCGCCATCTACGAGCGCGCCGGCCGCATCGAGGGCTCCGAGGGATCCATCACGCTCATGCCGATCCTGACCATGCCTTCCGACGACATCTCGCACCCCGTGCCGGACCTGACCGGCTACATCACCGAGGGGGAGATCGTCTGCGACCGGTCGCTGTTCCGCCAGGGCATCTATCCCCCGGTTTCGGCGCTGCTCAGCCTTTCGCGTCTCATGAAGGACGGCGTGGGCGCCGGCGCCACACGCGAGGACCACATGGACATATCGAACCAGCTCTATGCCGCCTACAGCCGGGTGGATTCGGTGCGAGGGCTGGCCTCGGTCATCGGCGAGGAAGAGCTCTCGCCCATGGACAGGCAGGTGCTGGAGTTCGGCGATGCCTTCGAGAAGCAGTACGTCAACCAGGGCGAGGACGAGAACCGTTCCGTCGAGCAGACGCTGGACATCGCCTGGCGGGTGGCGGGCATACTGCCCCGCAGCGAGCTGGCCCGACTGAGCGACGAACTGCTGGACCGCTACTACCGCCGCGAGAGCGAGCGCGAGCGACCGGATGCCGAAGGCAACGAATAGGACCACAACGATACGACGTCAGGCAGAGAGGCGGGCTGCTGGCCGCGCGTTGGACGTTGTGTCGTCGTGGTTGATCTCTTCGTTCTATGACGACGGGCCATGCCTGAACTGAAGACAACGCCAACGCGACGCAACTACCTGGAGCTTCAGAAGAGCCTCCAGCGCATCCGCGAAGGGCACGACCTGCTGGAGCAGAAACGGCAGATACTGGTCCTGGAACTGATGGCCCAGATCGAGGCCGCCGGGCGCGTCAAGGACCAGATCGCCGACACGATGGCGGCCGCCTACGAGGCGCTGCGCAGGGCCGCCGTGCGGACCGGCCTGACGGGCCTGAGGCGCCAGAGCTGCGGCATCTCGATGGAGCATGCACTGACGTTCCGCGCGCGTTCGGTGATGGGCGTGCCCGTGCCGGAGATCGGGTGCCGGCCGGCGCCCTTCGGCCTCCAGTTCGGCCTGACCGACGGGCGCAGCCACACCGACCAGGTGCTTCAGCGATTCCTGGAGGCGCTGCCGCTGGTGGCCGAACTGGCCGCCGTGGAGAACGCCGTATTCCGGCTGGCCCGCGAGATCAAGCGCACGCAGCGGCGCGTCAACGCCCTTGAAAAGACCTATATCCCGCAGTATGAAGACGCCTTGAAGTTCATAGATGCGGCGCTGGCGGCCAGGCAGCGCGAGGAGTTCATCGTGCTGCGCAAGGTGAAGCGCAAGCGGCAGCGCGCTGCGGGCCCCAGGCCCGATTCCTCCCCATCTCCCGCCCCGAGCGGCCGACCGGAGGTGCGCTGAGCAATGGCCAAACGCACCTACTCCACGATACTCCTCTTCGCCGAAGGCAGCGACGAGGGGATGAAGGCCGCCCAGGACGCCATCAACCTGGCCTTCGACGAATCGGCCACCCTCATCATCGCCTCCGTGGTGGACACCAGCACGCTGAAGCAGCTACTCAGCTACCGCATATTCGTCGAAGAGGAGATGGAGGAATACGAGGCGGAACTGGAGGAGTCCTGCCGCAAGCAGATGAACTACATCGCCCAACTGGCCGACAAGGCCGGCGTCAAGAACCGCACCACGCTGCTCCGGGGCGCCTGCCACACCGTCATCCTGCGCGAGCAGCGCGAACGCAGCGCCGACCTGCTGGTCATGGGAGCCTATCGGGCCAGCACCGCCAGGCGGGACCTGATGGCGCGCGAGAAGCAGCTCATCATTGACGAGATACCGTGCCCCGTCCTCCTGGTCCGCTGAAGTCAAGTCCGAACACGGAGACACGGAGAAAGGCAATCAAAGACAAAGAAGCACATAACCCAACATGGGGTACGCCCGGTCCTCTTGAATACTGTTCCACTGTCCGTTAACTACAACCCCACTGCGTCCGTTGTGTCGTAGTGGTTAGATGTACCTTTGCCGTTCTCCGTGTTCTCCGTGCCTCCGTGTTGAGATACTTCGTTTACTGGGGGAAGGATCATGAACGAAAGGCTCGAGC
>JAUVVP010000095.1 GCA_030604585.1 Planctomycetota bacterium
CCGCGCGCATCGTTGATGTCACGCTCATGCCCCCACGAGACGGTCTGGCGGCCCGACGTGGTCATGCCCCAGCCGTTGGACTGGATGTAGATGTAGGGGCTGCGCCGCCCGAGCCTCTCGACGATGCGGGCAGACAGCGGGCCCGTGACATCAATCTGGTTCTTCGGCGGGTATTTGCCGGAGTAGGGCAGTTCGGCGACCTTGCCCTTCAAGCAGAACTCCTCGATCAGGACGTCGAGCTGCCGGACCATGCCCTGGATGAACTTCTCCGGGGTGTAGCCGGGAGGCAGCGGCTCGCCCGCCTGGGGGTGGTATATCTCGTCCCAGGGCCCTGCGGACCACGTGCCGTGGTAGACGGTCACCAGCGGCTCGTCCGCGTAACGTTCGTACATCGCCCGATAGACCTCCCTGAGCTGCCTGAGGAACTCCGGGTTGTCGTAGGGCACGGGCACGTGCAGGGGAGTCGTCCGCGACTTGCGCGTCACGTGCGTGGTGTCGTAGAAGCGGACGCCTTTCCCCTCGAACCACCTCGGGCAGTGCTCGCCGCCCAGGACGCGGACGTGCAGCGTGCGCGCAGCGCCCGGATGGGCTGCGTTGTACTCCTTGACTTCTCGGAGGACCTTGTCGAAGGGCGCCCAGTTGAAGTGCTGGTCGCGAGGCTCCAGCTCCGCCCAACGCAGGCGGACGGAGGCCGCGTCAACCCAGGGGACCTGGCGGAAGGCCCTGATCACTGGCGGCGGCCAGTCCCCCTGGTGCAGCAGCACCACGCCGTCCACGTTTGGCCCCGGCGCCAGCGTGTAGGCTCCGTTCGCTTCCACGACGTTGTCCATCACGATCTCTGCCTCCAAGCCCACCGGCGCCCAGAGCCCCAACGCAACCGACAAGGTGAGCAACCACAGACCCATCGCAGCCTTCTTCCTTGCGCCATGAACGCGGCGGCCGGTCGAAGTGAGCATTACAGCACGCCCCGCCCGTTGGATTCCGATGCTATGCGGGCCGGGCCCTCGATTCAAGGCCGGCAGCGGCTTTCCCGTTGCGCTGCCTCTGAGCGCATTGAACAGCAAGCACGACGGATGGTATTCTTGTAGGTCTTGACTGATGGACGCCCGGCGCGTCCGCAGGCACCTGAAGCTTGAGGGACCTCGATGAGCGTGAGCGAGAAGGACCGGCGCATCCTGCGCCGCCTGGCTGCGCGCGTGGCGGAGGTCGCCGCGCTGCCTGTTCAGGCCGAGCGCGGCCGCCTCTGGCGGGACTTCAATGCCCTCAAGCCGCACAGGCCCATGGTGTTGGCGTTTCCGGAGGGCGGCTGGCGCGACCTGTTGCCGGATGGGGCGGCCGAATGCGAGGGACCCGTGCTTCGGGCCTGGGAACTGAGGCTACGCAGGACGATCCACCGCCACGAGCACATTCACGACGATTGGCCGATAACGGACCTTTTCAGCGTGGGTTGGGTCGTCAACGTCGGGGACTACGGTCTAAAGGAAACGGTTATCCGCACCGAGGCGCTCGGCTCGTACCGGTGGGACGCGCCGCTGAAGGCTCCGCAGGACTTCGAGAAGCTGCACTTCCGCAGCATCGAGATCGACCGCGAGCAGACGGCCCGCAACCTGGAGCTGGCCAGCGACCTCTTCGGCGACGTGCTGCGCGTGCGCATGCACGGCTCCCTCTGGTGGTCGTGCGGGATGACGTGGGCCCTCATCAACCTGCGCGGCCTGCAGCAGGTGATGGTTGACATGTATGAGAATCCGCAGTTGCTCCACCGGTTGATGGCCTTCCTTCGCGACGCCACGCTCAGCGAGCTGGACACCTTCGAGGCGGAAGCCATCCTGTCGCTCAACACCGGCCCCGACGACTACGTCGGCTCCGGCGGAGGGGGCGGCACCGACGAGTTGCCGGCCGACGATTTCGACGGCCGTGTCCGCATGAAGGACATGTGGGTCCTGGGCGAGAGCCAGGAGTTCGTCGGGGTGGGGCCGGCCCAGTTCTACGAGTTCGCATTGCAGTACCAACTGCCCATCCTGAATCGCTTCGGGCTGGTCTGTTACGGGTGCTGCGAGCCCCTGGACCACAAGCTGGACCTGATCATCGAGCACATCCCTCGCCTGCGGCGGGTGTCCGTCTCGCCCTGGTGCGATCGCGCATTGGCGGCGCAGAAGCTCGGCGACCGCTACGTCTACTCCTGGAAGCCCAATCCGGCCATGATCTGCGGACCGGGCGTGGACTACGAGGCCGTGGAGCGCGCTACGCGCCAGACCATCGAGATCGCCAGGGGCTGCTGCCTGGAGATGGTCATGAAGGACACGCATACCTTCCAGGGCGACGCGCAGCGGATCGCTCGCTGGACCGATATCGCCTCGCGCCTGGCGGCGGAGGCCGCCTGAGCAGGCACGCCCGGAGGCCCCTGCGCGTGCGGCCGATGACATCAACGTGAAAGGACCGGCAGAATGCCACAAAGCAGGCAGATTGTGGTGCATCCCGACGTTCGCCTGCACACAGTGAGCCGGTACCTGTACGGTCACTTCGCGGAGCACCTCGGGCGGTGCATCTACGAGGGCATCTGGGTCGGCGAGGATTCGCCAATCGAGAACGAAGGGGGCATCCGGCTGGACACCGTCCGGGCGCTCAAGGAGCTGGAGCTGCCCGTGCTGCGCTGGCCGGGTGGATGCTTCGCCGACAACTACCACTGGATGGACGGCATCGGCCCGCGAAGCGAACGCCCACGCCGTCACAACCTGTGGTGGAACCAGCCCGAAACGAACGAGTTCGGCACGGACGAGTTCGCAGCCTTCTGCCGCATGATCGGGGCCGAGCCCTACATCTGCCTCAACGTCGGCAGCGGGACCGTCGAGGAGGCCAGGAGCTGGGTCGAGTACTGCAACTCCAGCCAGCCGACCGACCTGGTGAGGCTCCGCCGGGATAACGGCAGTCCCGAGCCGCACAACGTGAAGTTCTGGGGCATCGGGAATGAGAACTGGGGCTGCGGCGGCAACCTGCGGCCCGAGCACTACGCCGACCTCTACAGGCGCTTCGCCACCTACGTGCGCGGGACGGCCGGAGCGGATGCCAGACTGATAGCCTGCGGTTCGCACCCGGGCATTCCCGAATGGGATGAGCGCTTCCTGGCGGCCATGAACGGCGCCCTTCACCTGGTGGACTACATTGCCCTGCACATTTACTCGGGCGGCGGAACGTCCGACACGGAGTTCGCCGACGAGGACTACTACGGCCTCATCGCCGCCATTGACGTGATGGACCGGAACATTGCCCGAGCCGCCGGTCTGGCGAAGGCCTGCGATCCGCAGGAGCACCGCATCGGCCTGGTCCTGGACGAATGGGGCACCTGGTACAAGGAGGCCACGGTCCCCACGGGGCTGTGCCAGCAGAACACGATGCGCGACGCGCTCTTCACCGCGGCCGGCTTCCACTGCTTCCATCGGCACGCGGACAGGCTGTTCATGACGAATATGGCGCAGACCGTCAACGTGCTCCAGGCGCTGGTCCTGACCCAGGGGCCGGAGATGATCGTCACTCCTACCTACCACGTCTACGAGATGTTCCGGCCGCACCGCGACGGCCGGCTCGTCGCCTGCGAGGTGGACGGCCCGACGCTGTCCCTGCCGGGCGGCGGCGAGCGGGGCGCCATATCCGCATCGGCGACGCGCTCTGAAGACGGCGGCGGGCTTTTCCTGTCCGTCGTCAACCTCGACCTGGAGAACGCCATCACGGCGACGGTCCGGGTGGTGGGGGAGGGGGAGTGGCGGGTCGCCCAGGTCCGCCGCCTGGCCGGCCAGGACATCCGGAGCCACAACACATTCGAGGAGCCGGAGGCCGTTCGGCCCGAAGCGATCCGCGTGGAGTCCGAGGCCCCCCTCGAGACGATGGAGTTCCCCGCCCGGTCCGTCACCACCATCCGACTGGACCGCGCCGGGTAGGCACGCCTCCAGCGCGATTCACGGTCCCGCCGGTGCGGCCTTCACCTGACGGTAGACCAGCAGGCCCAGTACCCCGAGAGCGGCCAGCAGCGCAAGCCATATGATGCCGCTGTATCGTTCGCTCCACGGTACCGGCCGCTCATCGGGCCTGTAGGCAGGATTGGGCATCGCCGCGCCCAGCGTGGCCCGGGCGACTCCCTCGCTGCGCAGCCGGTCAACGTAGTGGACGATGTCGTAGCGAGGCCGGCCCGCGGAAGTGTTGCCGAAGTAGAGGGTGTAGACGCCGTCCCACTTCGGCTGGAAGGCAAGGTAACGGCGGAGGCGATTCACGCCGGCACCCTCGCAATGCAGCGGCGGGTCATCGCGATTGTCTATCCACAATTGCAGGTACCGATAACGCGCGCCCGAGATTCGCAGCCCGACCGACTCGTCGGTGCTGCCGCCGCCTGAGAACCGATAGAGCACGCCGCCCGTGACGTGCGCCCACGGTTCCGGCACGGTCTCCTCGCGCAGCGAACCGTCCTCAACGGGTGTCCGTATGACTCGCTCCTTGCAGTTGCGGCCCAGGACGCGTGCGCGCCGGAAGAAGTTCGCGTCAGTGAGCCGCACCTGAAGTTCGTGCAGCGGCAGGTTCCGATAGCCGAGGTCGAGCGTTATCTCGGTTCGGCGCTCTTTCTCGTTCTCGAAGACCGCCATGTCAAGGACGGGGACAGCCGCCACGTCGGCAGGCTGTTGCACCAGGTGCCACGCCGCGACGCTTCTAATCCGTATCCGGGCCGGATCGTCGGCTCCGTTGTAGACTGTCACGCGCAGGTAGCGCTGATCGTTGTCGGGCAGCGCCACCTCGCTCTTCTCATAGCCCGGGCCCGTCGGTCCCCGCGAGACGCGGAACAGGAGTGCCCGCCCTCGCAGTGTCTGCCAGCTACGGCCGTCGTCGCTACCCTCCACAAGGACCTCACGGCGGAAGTCCGTGCCCGGGGTCCGAACCTGGACGCGGTTCTTCAGCGCCTTGCTGCCGAAGTCCACCGTCACACAGCTCTGCGTGCCCTCGATGTACGTCCGGTTGTAGAGCCTTGTCTTGAGCGTGACCTTCGTTGCCCTGGCTTCGGCCAGGCGAAGGACGTAAGGCGCTTCGTCGCCCGTTTCTGCCGCAACCCGGAGGTCGCCCAGGTCGCGCCTCGCCATGTCGTGCACCTCGGGCGTCAGCTCCAGCTCAACGACTCCGTTACCCGTGGGCCCTTCCAGATGGATGGACGCCTGATGGGACCACTCGGGCATCTCGCTGCCCGCGGCGGCCGGAGCGGTTGTTGCGGTGATCAGCGCCGCCAGCAGCAGGGCCGCCCACTGAGACAGGTCCCTCATTCCTTTGCCCCCATCAGGTCCTCGAGCCGCTTCTCGACTCGGTGGTAGAGATACGCCGAACCGATCATCAGAAGTCCCAGCACAAAGAAGGACACTATCCTGTAGACCTGCTTCACACCCGCGATGTCAACGGCGACCAGCTTCAGGGCGGTGACTGCGAATAACCCGAGCGCCGCAAACCGCAATGGCCGCAGGCGCCGCCAGAATCCCGTGACAAGCACGGCCGCCGCATAGGCACCCCACACAACCGAAAGCGACATCAACGCCATCCACTGTGCTTTCTTCGGGTCGGCGACCGCCTCGATCCAGTAGCCGTAGGCCTCGGCGCTGAGCAGGGCCAACAGAGCCGCCAGACCCACCCACCACAAGACCTGTGCGAGGGCCTGCTCTCTGCCGGCACAGATGTCGCGGCTGCGGCGCAAGAGGAAGCTGTAGGCAAAGACCGCCAGTGCGACCGCCAGACCAGCGCAGAATCGGCTGTTGAGGAACAGCCAGTAGTCTTCGCCTACCGGCCACGCGAACGCCCGGATGCCCAGGATCACCGCCAGCGTCAACGGTCCCAGGCCAGCCCACCGCGAGTGCACGGACCGGGCGCGCAGCCCGGCCCCCAGGAAGGCCATCGCACCGACCGCCCACACCAAGGGAACGACGCACCGGCCCAGGTAGAGCCGCGCGCTGTAGTAGAACCACTGGCCCAGCTCCGCGTGCAGGATCACAAGGGCGAGCAGTCCGCCGCCGATCGCGCTTACCAGTTTCAGCTTCCGGTCCGCCGAGGACGACTCGTCCTTCCACCTGTGGTGAATGACCGCGTAGACGGCTGCGCCCAGCGGCGCGCACATCGCCGTCGCGAAGTGCTTGTTCCAGATGAGGTGGAACAGCCCTGCATGAAGGGGCCAATGCGCTGCGAAAACCCGGACCACCGCCAGTGCCACGACAACGGCAGCGCCGATCCTCACCGGCCGGTACCGATATCGGTAGCCGAGGTACAGGAGCACCGGCCCCTCGGCGGCCCACGCCAGCGTTATGCCGTGCACCTTCAGGTGGAGGGGCACGGATAACGTGAGGAAGAAGACCGCAAGGCCAGTGAACCCGAACACGCCTCGCGCGTCGTCAGGGACGCGCCGTCGGGCGCCGGCGCCCAGAACCATGTAGCACGCCGCCATGCCCAGGGCCACGAAGCCCAGCACGTGGGGATGTTCGGCCCGCAGGATCGTGTGTGCGCAGCCGAAGGCGAGCGCTGCGTTCGCCAGGGCCATGACAAACCGCTCAAGGGTTATCTCCGTCCTGTGGCGGAAGTGGTGCGCGAACGGAAGCAGCAGGAATACCAGATAGAAAGCGGCCAGCCACAGAAGCGTCGGCACCATGGCCGGGTCGCTGTAGAACTCAAAGAACCACCCGGCGAAAAGCACCGCAGTGCCGACGAATGCGAGCACATCGAGAGCCCGCCAGCGCTTAAAGAGCGCCACCCCCAGCACGCCCAGGTCCAGCAGCGCCAGATAGCTGAACAAGACGTCGCGGTGGTCCGTCCCGGTGGAGAGCAGCACGGGCGTGAGCACCCCGCCGAGGATTGCCAGGAAGCTTATGGCCATGGCGTCGTGCAGGACGGCCAGCGTCATCCCGGCGGCGGTGACCAGCACCATGGCGGCGAACGCTGCGCCCTGCGGGACGAGATCGTAAAGGGAGAACGAAGCGAACAGCGACACGTAGAGGACGGCCAGGCCGCCGCCCATAAGCCCCTGCCCGAGGGCGCGCATCCGCCGCCGCGCCGCCCCG
>JAUVVP010000333.1 GCA_030604585.1 Planctomycetota bacterium
AGGAGGGCGAGAGCGAGAGCGAGAGCGAGAAGGAGGGCGAGGGCGAGGGCGAGGGCGAGTACGAGCACGAGGGCGAGGGCGAGAACGAGAAGGAGAACGAGAACGAGAACGAGAAGGAGGGCGAGAGCGAGAGCGAGAGCGAGCAACTGACACCTAACATTTACCCGCCTCTGGCGGGCCTGCCACCTGACACCTTGCCGCAAACAACGCTTGTCAGCGCCGGGTCCGTTGGGTTAGAATCCGGGCCTTGGCCGGTTGGCAGGGAGGAGGCTGATGAGGCTGGTCCAGGTCGGCGTCGGCGGGTTCGGGCAGACGTGGCTGGGGCGCGTGCAGCGCGACCGCGACGCCTCGCTCGTGGCGCTGGTGGACGTGGACGAGGGGGCCCTCCAGGCCGCCCAGCAGGAGACCGGCCTGGCCGGCGCCCGCTGCTTCAACGACTTGCGGGTCGCCTTCGAGACGGTGGAGGCCGACGCGGTGCTGAACGTCACGCCGCCCGCCGTCCATCACGAGGTGGCCCTGGCGGCCTTCGAGCGCGGCCTGCACGTGCTGAGCGAGAAGCCCATCGCCGAGAGCATGGAGCACGCCCGGATGATGGTGGAGGCGGCCGAGCAGGCCGGCCGCACGCTGATGGTCAGCCAGAACTACCGCTACCGCCCTTGGGCCAGGACGATGCGCCGGCTGCTTCAGAGCGGCGAGTTCGGGCCGCCGGACAACATCTCGGTGCGCTTCGCCAAGTCGCTGGAGTTCGACGGCTCCTTCCGGTTCAGGATGGCCCATCCGCTGGTGCGAGACATGAGCATCCACCACTTCGACCTGATGCGGGCGCTGACCGGGCGGGAGCCGATATCGGTCTACGCGACAACGTGGCAGCCGCCGTGGAGCTGGTTCGAGGACGACCCCTGCGTGGCGGCCATCTTCGAGCTGGAGGGAGGGCTGAAGGCCGTCTACGAGGGCACCTGGGTCACCCGGGGCCGGGAGACGACGTGGGACGGCTACTGGCGCGTGGAGTGCTCGGGGGCCGTCATCGAACTGCGCTCCGAGCACGTGCACGTGATACCGGCCGGGCACCCGGACGAGGACGCGGAGGTGGAGCTGGCGCAGGAGACCGGCAGCGGGCAGTCGGCGGTGCTGGAGGAGTTCCAGCGGGCCGTGGCCGAGGGCCGCGAGCCGGAGACCAGCGGCCGCGAGAACCTGACCACCCTGGCCATGGGCTTCGCCGCCATGGAGTCCTCCCGCACGGGCCGGCCGGTGGAGATCGCGAAGGTCGTGGGCGGTTGAGCGCGGCCGCTTTGTCATCGGCGAGTCGTCGTCGTCCCGCCAAAGAGGCGGCGGGCGGGCCTCGTCGTCGTCCTCGTCCTTGAAGCTGTTCTTCTGGCAGCGATTACGAGAACGAGGACCGCTCGTCCGCCGCGGCGGACTTGCTGAGGACGAGGTCTCTCTCTTGTTTTGTGAGGTCCTATGAACTCTGAGGAGCCGAGGGGCGGTCAGTTGGGCAGGACGGATTCCAAGGAAAGAAGCATCGCCCGCAGGCTGGACGAGTTCAGCCGCCACATGGAGGCGATCCGCGGCCAGATAGGGCGGGTCATCTACGGCCAGGAGCAGGTCATCGAGCAGTTGCTGGCCGGCATCTTTGCCCGGGGACACTGCCTGGTGGTCGGCGTGCCCGGCCTGGCCAAGACCATGATGGTCTCCTGCCTGGCCGAGGTGACGTCGCTGACCTTCCGGCGCATCCAGTTCACGCCGGACCTGATGCCCAGCGACATCACCGGCACCAACGTGCTGGACGAGAGCACGGGGCGGCGGGAGTTCCGCTTCGTGCCGGGGCCGCTCTTCGCGCACATCGTCCTGGGCGACGAGATCAACCGCACCCCGCCGAAGACGCAGGCCGCCCTGCTTCAGGCCATGCAGGAGAGGCAGGTGACGGTCGGCCAGACGACCTATGACCTGCCGCGTCCCTTCTTCGTCATTGCCACCCAGAACCCGATCGAGCAGGAGGGCACCTACCCGCTGCCCGAAGCCCAGCTCGACCGCTTCATGTTCAACATCCACATTGACTACCCGGACGAGGAGGTGGAGCGGCGCATCCTGGCCGACACGACGCTCGGCGACCGGCCGGCCCTGGAGAGCGTCATCAACGGCCAGCAGATACTCGACATGCAGGAGCTGGTCGAGGAGATAGTCGCCTCGCCCTACGTGGTGCAGTATGCGACGTCGATCATCCGGGCCTCGCGCCCGACCTCGGACACGGCGCCGGAGGCCGTGCGCAAGATGGTGGACTGGGGAGCCGGCCCCCGGGCGGGCCAGCACCTCCTGCTGGGCGCCAAGGCCATGGCCGCCATGGACGGGCGCTTCAACGTCTCCACGGGCGACATCCGCACCGTCGCCGTGCCGGTTCTGCGCCACCGGGTCGCGTGCAACTTCCAGGCGCAGGCCGAGGGCATTGACAGCGTGCGGATCGTCAACATCCTGCTGGACGAGATACCCGAGCCGGACGTGAAGAAGTACGAATGAGAAGGGGCACGCCGTGAAACTGGTGACGATTGCTCCCGACGGCGCGAAGTGTTGCGGCCTGGTGGTCAGCGGCAGGGCGCTGCTGCTGCCGGCCGCCTCCGACGGGAGCCTCGACATGCCCCTGAAGGAGATCCTCGGCCGCCCGGAGCTGCTGGAGGAGGCCCGCGGCCTGGCCGAGCGCGCCGAGGCCGACCCCGGCTTCGCCGAACGCTATTCCATCGGGCTCAAGGAGGGCGACCTGCACACGCCCATTCCCCGCCCGGGCAAGGTGCTCTGCCTGGGCCTGAACTACCGCGACCACGCCGCCGAGAGCGGGGTGCAGGTGCCGGACGAACCGGTCGTCTTCTCCAAGGCGTCCAGCAGCGTCATCGGCCCCGACGACCCCATACGCCTGCCGGCCGCCTCCGAGCAGATTGATTACGAAGTGGAGCTGGCCTTCGTCATCGGCCTGCCGGCCAAGGGCGTGTCCGCAAAGGACGCGATGCGGCACGTGGCCGGCTACACGGTGCTGAACGACGTGACGGCGCGGGACTACCAGCGCCTGCGGGGCGGCGGGCAGTGGACGCTGGCCAAGTCGTTCGACACCTTCTGTCCCATCGGCCCCTGGGTGGTGACGGCCGACGAGATCGATGACCCGCACGACCTGTCCCTCGAGTGTGTCGTCAGCGGGGAGAGGATGCAGTCGTCGAGCACGTCCCAGATGATCTTCACCATACCGGAGATCATCGAGTACCTGAGCGCGGCGCTCACCCTGGAGCCGGGGGACGTGGTAGGCACGGGAACGCCGCCGGGGGTCGGCTTCGCGCGCACGCCGCCGCGCTTCCTCCGCCCCGGGGACGTGGTGGAGTGCACGGTCGAGAAGGTCGGCACTCTGGTCAACCCGGTCAGGTGAGAGCAATGGCCTCGGGGGCCAAGGCAAACTGCGTGGTGCTGGGCGCCGGGGCCCTGGGGCTCGGCTTCCTCGGCCCGGAGCTTTCGCCCGACTGCCGCATCACCTACCTCGACATCCCCGCCAAGGCCGCCTTGCTCGACCAGTTGAAGCGGAGCGGCAGCTACGTCTTCAACGAGACCGGGCTCTCGATGCGGCCCGTGACCGTGGCTGGGGTTGACGGCCTCTGCCTGGGCGGCGAGGGCGCGGGCCAGGTTCAGGAGGCGCTGCACGCGGCGGACCTGGTGTTCACGGCCGTCGGCGAGCGGAACTTGTCGAAGGTAGCGCCTCTGCTCGCGTCGGCTGCGCAGAGGCGGCCCGCCGGCCGGCCGCTGCGCATCCTGTGCGCCGAGAACGGCGTGGAGATCGCCCTGAACCTGCAGAAG
>JAUVVP010000235.1 GCA_030604585.1 Planctomycetota bacterium
AACGTCCTCAACGTGGCGTCCAGCCACGCTTCCGGCGTTTTGCGCCTGCCGCCTTGCCCTCGGGCTTCTCGCTCGTCCTCGTCACGAACGGGGTTTTGCAGTAGCCCCTTAGGGCGGCGATGAGGTCGTCTACCGCGGGGAAGCGGTCGGCGGGGTCCTTTTGAAGGCACTTCGCGGCTATGGCGCTGAGACGGGCACTCCGACGGGCCACCTCGGGCGGCAGCTCGGGGACCGGCCTCTCCAGGTGCATCCGCATCACCTCCTGCCTTCGGGCCTCCAGGCTCTGCGGATCGTCGCCTCTGATGTCGGAGACGTAGGGGAGGCGGCCGGTCAGCATCTCGTAGAGGACGATGCCCAGGGAGTATATGTCGCTGGCTGGCGTCAGTTCCTCAGCCCTCACCTGCTCCGGCGACATGTAGCCGGGGGTGCCGCTCCGCTCGGCGTAGGCCACTCCGGCGGGCGCCACGAAGCCCAGGTCCAGCAGTTTCAGCCTGCCGTTCGGTTGGAGGATCAGGTTCTGGGAGCAGAAGTCCCGGCAGACGAACCCGGCCTCGTGGATGACCCGCAGCGCCCGACAGCGGTCCGCAGCGAACGCCACGCGCGCCTTCCAGACGCGGGGGTCCCTGACCGATATGAGGCTCTTCAGCGTGACGCCTTCCACGAATTCGAGCACGATGTAGCGGCAGCCGTTGCGCCGGCCGAACTCGCGTCCCCCGCTCTTGGTGACCACGAGCGGATGGTGCTCGACCTCTGCGGGCGTCCTGGGGTTGAGCTGCATTCCCATCTCGGCTTCCGAGGGGATGCCGTACTTCTGCTCCAGGCTGTGGGCCAACTGATCGTATTGGGGGCGGTAGAGCTTAACGGCCGCCCTGTGGCTTGCCGAGCCGGATGGCTCGGCCAGGTAGACGACTGACTTCTCGCCTTCGTGCACGACTCTGACCACGTGGAGGCGCTCGAACCGCCCCCGGCGGCCTCCGAAAGGCCAGACCATAAGACGCTCCGCGTCAATGACGAGTGATGAATGTAGAATGCCGACGGACGATTGTCAATCGGCGGGCTGCCGCGTTGCGTTCTTGACAGTCCCCCCTTCCGCTGCTCAAATAGAGCCTTGCCGGACTTCGACAAGGGAGGCGGTCTGCGAGATGGGCGACCCGTCAGCGCTTCATGAAGAGCTAAGCGCCCTCATAGGCGAGCAGGTTATCATAGACGTCAAGGGGCGTCACATCTACATCGGGACGTTGCAGAAGATCGGCAGGGAGGTCCTCGTGCTCAGCGACGCCGACGTGCACTTCTGCGATGATTCCCAGACCACCACCGAACTCTACGTGCTCCAGACGAAGAAGAACGAGATCCGCGCCAACCGGACCACCGTCTACGTGATGCGCAGCGAGGTGCTCAGCATGTCCCGTCTGGAGGACATCGTGGACTACTGACGGGGTCCCGTCCATCTACTCGCCGCCGTTGCCGTTCTGCGCCGCCAGCAGCTCCTCGGCGTACCTGCGCAGCCGGAAGGCGCTTTCCTTGTCCGCGACCTTCTCCCGGTAGTCCCCCAGGAAGGCCTCCACCTCCTCCGGGCGGAGCCGGACAAGCAGTTCGACGCAGGCCCGGGAGGCGGGCATGTAGCCCGGGTCAACGTCGGTGGCATGCCGCAGGGCCACGAGCGCCTCGGCCGGGCGTTCTTCCGCGTAGAGCCGCCAGAGGCCGAGCAGGAAGTAACCCCGGGCCCAGCGCGGAAACTGCGCAAGACGCTCGCCGAAGGCCCGCTCGACCTCCGACCTCTCGCCCGCGCCGAGGGCCTCCAGCAATTCGCCCAGGGCGGCCATCTTGGGCGGGAGGACATCCGTCGCCAGGCCCGACACGGCCGGGAACTCCCCCTGCTCCCGCGCGTGGTCCGCCGCCCGGTAGAAGGCGGCCAGCAAAGCGAACGGCCCCGCCCGAGCCGACTGTTGCCGCGCCTGCTCGGCGCGCTCCAGGGCTTCGCGCAACCGGCCCTCGCGTTCGGCCCGCAGGGCCTCCGCCATCAGCGCCCATGCTGCATCGCCGGCGCCTGTTGCGGGCAGGCCGTGGCGCCGGGGGTCCAGACGCAAGGGGCCCGCCGCCCTCGCCAGCAGCTCCTCCAGGGCGCTTTCCAGTGCGCTCAGGCCGTCCGGCTGGTCCGGTTCGACGGAGCATCTGACGCGGACCCACCAGGGCTTCATCCGCTTGCGGCCGGCGAAGGTGAGGGTCCAGTTGCGCCGCTCGAAGCCGGGCGCGTGGACCGCCGTCAGCAGGTATCGCGAGCCCGTTGCCTGGCGGACCTGTTCGGGCGACTTACCGGCTTTCGTCAGTTCAGCGGCCCAGAGCGGGTCCGTCACCTCAAGCTCAGGATAGAAGGCCAGCCTGTATGCCGCCAGAGTCCGGATGGCCCCGGCGCGCCCTGGGGGCAGCGGATCCTCCGGGGAGGGCGCGGCCCCTTCCAGCAGGATGAGCACGCTGCGCGGGGCACGGGCCTCGACTTCCTGCTGAATCGCCTGCTTGCGCCGACGCTGCTGGTAGATCAGCACGGCCGGAATGACGGCCATCACGCCCAGCGCCGCTGCCACCACGGTCCAGGCGCCCGTCCACTTCACGGCGCTGCGCACGCGCTGCGCGCGGGTAACGGCCCCCTTCACCGGGCTGATCTTCTTCTGGCGGCTTAGCTCCACGGCGAGGTGCCGCAACTCGTCCAGGGCCTCTTGCGGCTCCTGTGGTCGCTCGTCGGGGTCCTTGGCCAAGAGCCACTCGAGGAATCCGCATATCTCCCCCGGCACGTCGGGCCGCGCCTGCCGCAGGTCCGGCAGGGGCGCCGCAGCGTGCTTGCCCAGCACCTCCCCGGCGGAGGCGCCCGTGTACGGCGCCCGGCCACTGAGCATCTCGTAGAGCGTCGCGCCGAGTGAGTAGAGGTCCGAACGGATGTCGGCGCGCTGCTGGTCGCCGCGCCTCTCGGGCGCGAGGTAAAGGGCCGGCCCGGCGACCATCCCGCCGGCGGAGATGACCAGACGGTTCAGTTCCTCCAGCCGCTGGACCGTCCCCAGGTGGTCGAGCCGTGCCGACCCCTCGTGGCCCAACAGCACGCCCTCCGGCGTGACGGTCCCGTGGTAGGCGCCCGCCCCGTGGACGGCTACGAGCCCCTGCAGCATGTCTTCCGCCAACGTCAGGGCGCGGTTGACGGGGAGCCGGCCCCCTCTCTCCAGCAGCGCCCGCAGGCCGGAGGGCAGGAAGTCGGTGATGATGTACCAACAGTCGCTCTGGCGGCCGAGATCCAGCAGCGACACAACGTAACGGCTTCTCAACTCCCCGGTCAGGGACGCCCTCCTGAACAGGCGGCGCATGTGGGCGGGATTCTGCTCGCCGAAAGCGGTCGTGAACACCTCCACCCGAAGACCCGTGCGGAGTTGCCTGTGCGTGGCGCGGTAGACCACGCCGGCCGGTCGGACCGCGACGATCTTGCGGAGCCTGGCGCCCCTGATGACCTTCCCCGCGAACGGGTCCTTCGCGGGCCGCCGGGCCTCGGGTGAAGGGCGGCCGGCGAGCGCACCCCCGCATGCCGCGCAATACAGCTCCATGCCCTCCACAGGTTGCCGGGGGACATACTGCCGCGCACATTGCTGACAATGGAGACGCCGCTTCGGCATGCGGCCAAGTCTACTGGAAAGCCCCGGGACGGACAACAAAGGGGGTGTCAAACTGGCAGCCCGCCGGCAGAAAGGGGCGGAATGCCTTGCCAGATTGACAGACGCAGGCGGGCCCCGGGCGGGCGCCGTCGCAGGCCGCTTGCACTTTACCTTGTGCCGAAATCGGGTAGAATAGACGGGCTTCACGCCGAGGGCCGCGCTGAGCGGAATTCGGCACGGTCTTTGCGAAACCGACGCTGTGCACCCGTGCGCCAGAGCACGGTGGTCGAGATTTTCTGGCAGCTCGTGACCCCACTACAGGGAGGCTCACGCTATGGCTACGATCAGGCCCCTCGGGGACAAGGTCCTCATCAAGAGGCTTGAGGCGGAGGAGAAGACCGCCGGAGGGATCGTCCTGCCGGACACGGCGAAAGAGAAGCCGAAGCAAGGCAAGGTCATCGCCGTTGGTGACGGCAAGCAGCTCGAGTCCGGGGAGAAGGCCCCCTTCCAGGTCAAGAAGGGGGATACCATTCTGTTCGGTTCGTTTGCCGGCACTGAGGTCACCGTGGACGGCGAAGAGTATCTGCTGATGTCCGAAGATGATATATTGGCAATCATAGATTGACGGAGGGCTCCTTAAGATGGCCGCAAAGAAGATAACGTTTGACACAGAAGCGCGCGAGGCCATGCGCCGCGGCGTCAATCAACTGGCGCGCGCGGTCAAGACCACCCTCGGCCCGCGCGGAAGGAACGTGGTGATCGAGAAGAGCTTCGGCGCCCCCACCGTCACCAAGGACGGCGTGGCCGTGGCCAAGGAGATCGAGCTGAAGGACAACTTCGAGAACATCGGCGCCGAGATGGTCAAACAGGCCGCCTCGAAGACCAGTGAGGATGCCGGCGACGGCACCACTACCGCTACGATCCTGGCCGAGGCCATCTTCGAGGAGGCCCTGAAGAACATCGCAGCCGGCTGCGACCCGATGGCCCTCAAGCGCGGCGTGCAGAAGGGCGTGGACGCCATCGTCGAGGGACTCGAGAAGCTTTCCCGGCCCGTGAGGGGCAGGGAGGAGATCGCCTTCGTGGGCGCCATCGCCGCCACCAACGACCCCGAGATCGGCGAGCAGATCGCCGACGCCATGGAGAAGGTCGGCAAGGACGGCGTCATCACCGTCGAAGAAG
>JAUVVP010000479.1 GCA_030604585.1 Planctomycetota bacterium
AGCGGAACATCATGTCCTCGTGCGTCTCATCAACGGAGCAGCCGCAGATCGAGTCGTGCGGCTGGTTCTTCAGCAGCCATGCCCAGGCGGTCTCGAGGTAGCCTTCGGGCACCGGCGAGCCCGCCATAGTCGCCATGGCGGCCATCGGCTCGGCCCAGAGCGTCAGCAGGTTCTGGCAGCGGTCGTTGAGGAGCTTGAGCGGATAGCGCGACGAGAGCACGTGGGGTATCAGCCACTGGCCGTCGTCGGGGTCCCTGGCGGTGGTGCGGAATTCCCCGGACGCCTCGGGCAGGTCGGCCCGGTGCTTCTCGAGTTCATCGAAGTAGTCCTCCATTGCCGCGTGGACGAACTCGATGTCGGGGAACTGCCGCCTCAAGGCATCGAGCACCTCCGGCATGCTGCCGTCCGCCCGGTCGTGGTCCAGGGCATCGGCCAGGAAGATGAGCGGCGCGTTGAGGCGTTCCACCTCCTCACTTATGAAGGCGTCGGCCAGTTCGGCCAGGGCCTCATCGGAACGGCCGCGCTGCGCCCACGGCCCGCGCACGCGCAGCAGAAAGGCGCCGTAGCAGCCGTTGTCCGGCAGCTTGTGCGTCAGGATGGAGGTGCCGTCCGGGCCCTTCCAGACGAACTGGGCGCCGCGGAAGTCGTCCGTCACGCCCCGCCAGAGCACGCTGCCCTTCAGGTCGAATCCGGCCAGGATGGTCGGCATGGTGCAGATGTGGCCGAACATGTCGGGGATGTAGCCGACCTTCATCGGCTCGAAGCCCAGGCGCCGCGCCCTCAGCATCCCGAGCTGGAGGTTGCGCACCAACGCCTCGCCGGAGACCAGCCACTCGTCCGGCAGCACGTACCACGGCCCGGCGGGCATGCGCCCCTCCCTGATGTGGCCGAGCAGACGCTCGCGCCCGTCGGGACGCACCTCCAGGTAATCCTCGACTACCCCGGTCTGGCCGTCCAGATGCCAGACCGCGAACTCGGGCCTCGACTCGATCAGGTCCATCGCCTGATCGATAGTCTGCACCAGCCACATGCGGAACTCCTGGAAGGGCTCGTACCACTCCCGGTCCCAGTGGGTGCCGGCTATGTAGAATGCTTTCATCCGATGGCTCCTTGACGGGTCTTGACGGGCCGGTCGTCGAAACGGGCAGAGAGTCTAAGAGGTCGCCCGCCGTGCGTCAAGGCATTCGCGAGGCGGAGGGTGACGTAACCCTTGACCGGCGCGTTCCCGTCTGGTATAAGTAGGCTGGCCGGCGAGTAGGGCGCCCGGGAGGGCGCCCGCGGGAAAACGGTGAGAATCCGTTGCGGACCCGCCGCTGTGACCGGTAGCGAAAGTCCAGGCAGTGCCACTGTCCCGCGCTGGCGGGATGGGAAGGCCGGACCGGTAGCGATGACCGGAAGTCAGAAGACCGACTCGCCGAGCTGAGGTGTCGTCGATCTTCGGGGTCTGAGAGACGCGGCACGGATAGGGGTAGAGGTACGTCTGTCCGCGAGCGCTCGAGCCCGGTGTCGGTGGCATCGGGCTCTTTGTTTGGCGTGTCCGGCCCGATGCCTGCCGGCGGCGAGGCGGGCGCGGGCGCGGGCCTCCTGCCGCTCTCCTGTGCGCAACTCTCCGACGCCCGAGCACTTGCGGTCCCACAGGAGGCGTCGGGCGATGCAGCGGCGTGGCTTCACCCTGATAGAACTGCTCGTTGTGATGGCCGTCATGACCATCCTCGTTTCTCTGCTCATGCCGGCGATCAGCGCAGCCCGCGCGCAGGCCTGGGCCGTCAGTTGCCGCAGCCGGCTCGCCCAGATCGGCTACGCGGTGCAGATGTACGGCATCAACCATGGGGATCACCTTCCCGGGGCGGCCGATTCCTCCGGCAGGCAGTTCTTCGGCTTCCGCTATGGCCCGACGGAGCAGGTGGACTTCACCGACGGCTACATGACCTCCTACGTGGGCGACGACCCCGAGCTCTGGCAGTGCCCCACCTTCGCCGAGTTCCTGCCGCGTGCCGACGGGCGCTGCACCAGCTACGCCTACAACTACAACTACCTGACCGACCTCGTCACGGAGGGCGACTGGTGGGACCCCGGCTACCAGTACTGGTGGCGGGGCAAGAAGGCGGCCGTTATCCAGAAGCCCTCCAGGACCGTGCTCTTCGGCGACTCGGCCACCAACTGGATGGGGCCGGTCCAGGAGAACTGGTTCTGGACGCCTCCGTCCCAGGCCCTGCCCTGGGGCAACGCCTACACGCACTTCCGCCACCGCCTGCGGGCAAACATCCTCTGGGCCGACGGCCACGTCAACTCGATGGAGCCCGACAAGCGACTCGAGCTGGACAAGGACAACCTCGGGGTCATCTGCGACGAGTCGGACGTTTACTTCGATCCGAAACAGTAGCGCCGGGGGAATGGGGTGAAGCCATGGACGCACGGGTGAAACGCAACGTCGTCGTGGGCATCGTCGGCGCGGTGGCGGCCTGCGCCGTTCTCTACGTGATCCTGCACAAGAACCCTTATGCCTCCAGCCGCGCCGCCGCCGACTCCACACAGGTGCAGCGCGCACTGGAGATACTGCGCAGCATCGCGGCCGAGCCGGACGGCGCTGGCCGGTACATGAGCGCGGACGCGACGGAACGCGCGCGCGCGGCCGTGGCCGAGGCCGCTG
>JAUVVP010000407.1 GCA_030604585.1 Planctomycetota bacterium
CGGCGCGCACCGGCGCCAGGACGCTCCTGGTGGAGCGTTACGGGTTCATGGGCGGCATGGCCACGGCCGGGCTCATTGGGCCGATCCTGGGTCATACGGCCGGCAAGGGCAACGCGGCCGTCCAGGGCCTGTGCCGCGAGTGGACCGAACGCATGGCCGCGCTCGACGGGGCTGAGACGTGGGAGGAAGGGCTCCAGGACTGGGGCATCCGCTTCGATCCCGAGGCCTTCAAGTACGTCTCCGACCGGTTGGCGCAGGAGGCCGGCGTGAAGCTGCTGCTCCACAGCCTGGTCTGCGGCACGGCAATGAGCGACGGCCGGATGGACGCCCTCCTCCTGGAGACCAAGCAGGGAAGGCTTGCCGTTTGCGGGCGCGTCTTCGTGGACGCGACGGGCGACGCCGACCTGGCCTTCCGCGGCGGCCTTCAGACTACGAAGGGGCGCCGCTTTGACGGCCGGCCCATGGCCATGGGCTCCATGTTCCGCATCCGCGGCCTTACCGGCGAGCACGCGAAGCACATGGACGCCATCCGCCGGCGCATCGAGGCGGCGAAGGAGTCCGGTGAGCTGCTCGTCTACGGCGGACCGGGCGGCAGCGGCGCCACCATGCTCGACGACGAGCTGACCCCCAACGTGACCCGCGCCGCCGGCGACGGGACCGACGTCGAGCAGCTCACGGCGGCCGAGCTGAAGGTGCGCAAGGACACGTGGGACATCGTGCGGTTCTACCGCGAGAGCCTGCCGGGCTTCAAGAACGTCCGGCTGGAGGCGACCCCCATGCACGTCGGCGTGCGCGAGACGCGGCAGGCCGTCGGCGACTGCGTGATGACCGGGCGGGACATCGTTGAGGCGCGCAAGCAGCCGGACGGCATCGCCCGCGCCAGCTACTGGATAGACATCCACTGCTGCCTGGGCTACACGAAGCCGCCGGCCCACGTCTGCTCGCAGGACTGCGGCACGACGCAGCAGTGCCCCATCCTTCAGGACGCCCGAGACGAACTGCCCGCGGGCCTGTTCCCACCCGAGGGCGACTGGGCCGACGTGCCATACCGCTCGCTGACGGTCAAGGGCGCTTCGAACCTGCTCTCGAGCGGGCGATGCATCTCCGCCGACCACCACGCCATGGCCGCCGTCCGCGTGATGGCCACCTGCATGGCGATCGGCCAGGCCGCCGGCACGGCCGCCGCCATGGCTGCCGGCTCCCGTGGCGGCGATGTGCGCGCCGTTGACACGGCCGCCCTGCGCGCGAAGCTGACAGCCGACGGGGCCCTGGTGTGATACCGGCCCCTTGACCACGACGACACTGCGAGCACCACGAAAGCGACAGAAGGCAACAGCGCGGTGTCATCTGTACCTGACGCCGCGTTCCCGCCGCAGGCGGCTGAACGTTGTGCCGTTGTGGTGACTGCCTCTTGCCGTTCTTCGCGTCGTTCGTGTTAGCGTCGTGCCTTTGTGGTGCTGAGGAGCGTTTCATATGCCCGAGCGACCGAACATACTGATCCTGATGACCGACCAGCAGCGGGCCGATTCGCTCGGCTGCTACGGCAACGCCGTCTGCCGCACGCCCAACCTGGACCGGCTGGCCGGGCAAGGTGCGCTGATGGAGAACGCCTTCGTCTCCAATCCCCTCTGCATGCCGAACCGCGCGACGCTGCTGACCGGCCGCTACCCGAGCGCCCACGGCGTGCGCACGAACGGCATCCCCCTGGTCTGCGAAGAGATGACGCTGCCGCGGGTGCTCGCCGACGCGGGCTACCGGACGGCCTCGTTCGGCAAGATCCACCTCCAGCCGTCCGGCATCCTCGAGTGCAAGTTCCCCGATGGCCGGGTCATGACCTCCTACGAGAGCGCGGCTTTCTGGCAGGCGAGCGGCGGCGGGTCCGACACCGAGCCGTTCTGGAGCCCGTCTGAGCGGATGCCGCTGCCTTTCTACGGCTTCCAGGAGGTGGAGCTGAGCGTCGGGCACGGGGAGTGGGCGAGGGGCCACTACCAGCTGTGGCTGGAGGAGCACCACCCGGACGTCGTCGGCAATCTCGGCCCCAAGAACGCGCTCGCCGAGCCGACCGGCGCCCCGCAGAGCTGGAAGTCCGCCATGCCGGCCGAGTGCCATCCCACCAGGTGGACGTGCGACCGGACCATCGAGTTCCTGCGCCGCCGGAAGGCCGGCGGCCCGCCGTTCATGGCCGTCTGTAGCATCCCCGACCCGCATCACCCGTTCGTGCCGCCCGCCCCTTACTGCTTCATGTACGACGGGGCGGACATCCCCCTGCCGGAGCGGCGCACGGGCGACCTGGAGTCGAAGCCGCCGCACTTCCTCGAATACTACCGGAGCGGCCTCAAGACCAGCGGGTCGCACCTCAATCCAACCGCCTCGATCGCCGACGAGCAATGGCGCGAGGTCATCGCCCACACCTACGGCATGGTGACGCAGATTGACGACAACCTGGGCCGTGTGCTCGACTGCCTGGACGAGACGGGCCTTGCCGACAACACGCTGGTGGTCTTCACCACCGACCACGGCGACCTGCTGGGCGACCACGGCCTGCTCTTCAAGGGGCCGTTTCACATGGACGGGCTGCTCAGGACGCCGCTGCTGTGGCGCCTGCCGGGGCGGATACCGGCCGGCGCGCGGCTGGACGGGCTCTGCGGGACGGTGGACCTGATGGACACGCTGCTGGACTTCGCTGGCGTCGAGCCGCCGCCGGGCACGCAGGGGGTTTCTGTCCGGGGCTATCTGGAAGGCACGGCGGGGCCGCCTCGCGAGTGCCTTCTGATCGAGAACGACGAGGACTACCTGGACCTGAAGCTGCGCACGCTGGTCACGCCGGAGTGGAAGATCACCGTCTACGGCGGCCGGGACTACGGCGAACTCTACGACCGCCGGGACGACCCCGGCGAGTTCGAGAACCTGTGGGACAGCCCCGCCCACGCTGAGGTGAAGCGCGAGCTGAAGGAGCGCCTGCTCCATGAGTTGATAAGGGCCGACGATCCCCTGCCGCCGCGCTTCGCTCACGCCTGAATGGGGTCCCTTAGTCCCAGCGATGAATCGCTGGGCTATTACCAACCGTCCCTACGGGACGGAATGGGTGTGTGGGCACCCTTATCCCAGCGATGAATCGCTGGGCTATTATCAGGC
>JAUVVP010000230.1 GCA_030604585.1 Planctomycetota bacterium
CGCCGTCGGGCTGTGGGGCGAGCCGCCGGCACAGATGACCACGGACCGGCTGATGCGCGCGTGCATGGCCGCCGGCGACCAGATGGCCGACCTGCTGGCCCGATACCGCCAGGTCATCCGCCGCCACGCCGGCCGCGACATCCCGCTCGCCATCACCGAATACAACGCCATGCTCGTGCAGGAGCGGCCGATCCCCTACCGGTTCTCCTATGGCGCTGCGCTGTTCAGCGCCGACTACCTGCGCGTGCTGCTCCAGCCAGAGGCCAACGTGCTGATGGCCAACTACTGGCATTTCATCAACGGTTACTGGGGCATGGTCAGGGGCCCGCGGCTGCCCGAGCAGCAGCCGCGCGTCTGGCGGAAGATGCCGGCCTTCCACCTCTACCGCCTGTGGGGACAGCATTTCGGCCGGCAGTTGGTGCGCGTGGAGGCGCAGGGGCCGCGACTGGATTTCGAAGGCGTGCTCAGCACCCGGCCGGCCTATGGCGAGGACGGGCTGCCCGAGGGCCTGGACCCCGACGTGGACCTGCTGGAGGGACTGGCGTTGAGTCCCGGCGAGGGAGAGGGCTGGCGCTGCCGCGTCGGCGACGGGGGTCCGGTGGTGATGGAAGTGGACGGGCTGTCGGGCGATGCCTATCCGCTCCTGGCGTCCATCCGGCCGGTCCGGCCGGGGGCCTACCTGCTCTCCTACACGGGCCGGAGCGAAGGCGACCTCGGGGCCGGCACGTTCGGGCTCGGCCTGGCGGACCTGCGCGGCTGGGATGCCACCCGCTCGGCCAATGCAGTCGAGGGCGTGCAGGACGCGGCGGACTGGACCGAGTTCTCCGGCGAGCTGGTGACGCTGCCGGACTGTCCCGGCCTGAACGTCTACTGGAGGCTCCTGCCCGGGAGGCAGCCCCTGACCGGCAGGATCGAACTGCGCGACATCAAGGTGACGGCGCTGCGGGGCTTCCCGGCCTACGCGGCGATAACGTCGGCTGCCGGCCTCTCGGCCGACGGCCGCACCCTCTACCTGATCGTGTTCAACAAGCACCACGCGCAGGACGTTGAGGTCGACCTGACGGTCGAGGGCTTCCCCATCGCCTCGGCGCGCGCCTGGACCGTGACCGGCCCGTCGCTCGATGCCCTGAACCTAAAGGAGGAGCAGGTTCGCGAAACCGTCAGCGGCGCAGAAGTCCCCGTGACCTCCCCCTCGGGCTTGACCCACACCTTCCCCCCGCGTTCCATGACGGCCCTCGAGCTGGGGCGGGCCGGCGGCTCTGCGCAGTAGGGGCGACGACCCCCGTCCTCGGGCCGCCCCTTTGGCGAGCCCAGCCAGAGACGAGGAAAAGCGTGACTGGCAACATTTCCCGTCGAGCACGCGTCCCTGCACGGCAACCTCCCAACGGGAAATGGTGCCTGTCACCTTTCTCCCCGCCGTTCGTCGTGCCGTCGTGGTCATTCCTGTCTGGTCGCTCAGTCGCGCGGGAAGCTGAGCCTGTCGAGCGGGTCGGTGCCGGCCTGCTGCTCCTGGACGTCGCTCCAGCCGTCGCCATCGTCGTCCTCGTCCGCGTTGTCGCCGATGCCGTCGCCGTCGCTGTCGCGCCATTCCTTCGGGTCCAGCGGGAAGGCATCCCAGGGCACCGCCTTGGCCCGCGGCACGCCGTCGCCGTCCAGGTCCATCTCCTCGTGGTCCGGGATGCCGTTGCCGTTCCGGTCATCTCCGGAGCCGTTGCCGTCGTCGTCGGCGTCCAGGTTGTCGCCGATCAGGTCGCCGTCCAGGTCCGCCCATTCCTCCGGCCCGATGGGGAAGGCGTCCTCGCCGTCCGGCACGCCGTCGTTATCGTCGTCCGGGTCGAGGTGGTTCGGCAGCCCGTCGTGGTCCATGTCCGGCGCGCCGTCAGGCGTGATCAGCAGCGCGAGGTCAACGGCGAACGCCGGCGCTTCGAAGCTCTGCCGCCCGGCCGGTGCCTTGACGACGCCGAGGACCGCCGCGTCCCGTGGCGAGTACCAGTAGCCCTGCGACGCGACCGGCACCTCCAGCGTCACCGTGAGGCCCCGCACGGGATTCTCGTGGTCCGCGAAATGGTGAAGGTAGACGCCGGCCCGCTCCCCGGACGCCAAGCCGTATGCGCGCACCTGCCCGGGCTCCGAGACCGCGACGGGCGCCATCCGCACGTCCGCGTCGAGGCGGTAGGCGAAGTCCTGCATCGCCCGCACGTACTGGCGCTCCTGGGGGCCGAGCCAGATATTCATGAAGTGGCCGTCCCGGGCGTAGCTGGTGTCCCAGAAGATGAAGGCGATCTCGTGGAACAGCGCCGTCCAGTTGCGGATGCGCATCCGACGGGCCGAGCCGGCATCCCAGACGCCGCCAACCCCCGGCGGCCGATCCTTCTTCGGGTCAACCCAGTTGCCCTGCTCGCCGACGATGACGGGCTTGCCGTGTCTCTTCCAGTCCCGCGCGCGCGCCGCCGTCACCTCGTCCGAGGTCAGCTCGTTCTCGCGCCCGTACCAGTGGGGGGCATTGACCTCGATGCCGGGAAGCTCGGGCCGCTCCCAACTGGTCGTGATGGGATGGCGGTAGGGGTCAATGGACCTCAGATAGGGCACCATGATCTCGTACCAGCCCTTGTCCGCCTTCTGCTCGTTGAGGAACTGCCAGAAGTCCACGTACGCCCCCCAGCGGTCCACGCTGTACTTGACGAACCGCTTGACCTTCTCCATGCCCTCGGCATTGCCGGGCTCGTTGTTGAATACCTTCTGGTAGCCGAACAGCCCGTAGAAGATGCGGAAGCCGTACTTGCGCGCGCACAGGAGCAGCTCGTCCGTCATGACGCCGTGCTGGACCGAGTAGTGGTCCAGGTCGCCGTAGAGGGCGTAGGAGCAGTTGCTCTGGGAGAAGCGGAACAGGTTGAAGCCGGCGCGGCCGTGGCGGCGGAAGTAGACGTCGCCGTTCTGCGGGTTCATCGAGGGTCCCCGCACGTAGAGGGGGCCGTCGGGCAGCTCGACCAGGTTCGTGCGGTCCGTGCGGAACGGCCCTTCCATGGATACCGAATCAATCACGGAGCCGGTGGCTGACCCGTCGCCCCAGCAGTCCTGGAGCCCGATGGGGAAGTAGGGCGAGCCGTCGTCGAAGACCCAACGGAACGGGTTGGTCGGGTGGCGGCGCACGAAGCCGTGGTTCGGCGTCCGACCCTGGACGCACGTGAACGCGCCGTCGCCTGTCGCGCGGCCGCCTTGCCGGTTTGTGAACACGTAGGAGTAGCGCCACTCGCCCAGCTCGGCCGGGGCGAAGCGGGCCTTCCAGATGTCGGCCTTCTCGAAGACGTAGTCCACGCCCCGCGCCCCGCCGCCGCGGTTCCTCTGCGTGACCTGGACCTGCGGCTTATCCAGAGACCCGTAGTGGAACCCCCCGACCGTCGCTTGCCTGCCCGAAGGCGAGGTGAAAGCCACCTCAATGGCGACGTCAAAGAACGGGTTCGCATACTCCCGCTCGTGCCGGAACGTGATCTCAAACACCTCGTAGGGCGGCAGCGCATCCGTGTTCTGGGAGTGGCTTACCTCGAGAGCTGAGCGGGCGGCTTCCTCTCCAGCACGGGCTGACTTGCCCCCCAGGGCCATGCCCGCGACCAGGCAGAGCGCGCCGACCAGCACAAGTGCTGTTCTTCGCATGGTCACAGCTCCGGATATCGTGGCGCTTCAGTCCACACTGCCCATATGGCAGCGTGCCAACGGACATGATGCTTATGGTAGGGCGTGGACGGCAGGTAGTCAACGGGGCTCGCCTATGCGAGGCCGAGCAGGGCCGCGGCGTTGGCGTGTGCGACCTTGTGGAACACCTCGTCGCTGATGCGTCCGGAGTCGCGCAGTTCGAGCAGAAAGCCGGCCAGCGGGGTCGGCGTGTCGGGCGCGCAGATGTCCGTGCCGAACAGCAGCCTGTCCTGGAACTCCTCGAGGAAGCGCACCGCGTAGTCCGGGTCTCGAGCCAGGGCGTTGTGGCCGCTCTCTGCCGACAGGTCGCCCAGCAAGTTCGGATACCGCCGCATCAACTTCGGCACCACGCCTTCCGGGCGGACGGGGTAATGGGGGTAGCCGTAGCGGTCGGCGGGAGTTCCCAGGACGCCGATCTCGGCCCAGAAGGCCTGCGAGTGGCCCAGGAAGCGCAGGTCGGGGAAGCTCTGGAGGCTGCGCTCCAACTGCGGCAGGCCCGCATCGTCGTACAGCCCGTAGATGCCGCCGATCTGCGCGGCGACATGAAACGTGAGAGGCAGCCGCGCCTGCTCCGCGTGCCGCAACAGGTTCTGGACCATGGGATGGAGGAAGGGCAGGTTGGCGATAACCTCGCCGATGCCCTTGCACCCGCGCTCACGGTAGAAGGCCAGAACCTCGCCCAGCGGGGCGTCCGCCGAGTTCGTCATCGCACGCGGATCGACGTTGCAGAACGGGACGAACCGGCCCGGATGCTCGCGGCAGACCTGGAGTATCTCCTCATTGGACTGCGGCACGTAGGCGCATTCCGGGTTCACGTCGACCATCAGGACGCCGCGCTCGACTCCCAGCGCATCGTACCGTTCGATCAACTGCTCCGGGGTCGCGTAGGTCGTCCCGTCGGCGCGGAGCGGACCAGGCGTCCTGCGGGTGTGCACGTGGACGTCTATGAACGTAGAAGACATGGCCTGCTTCCCGCCTCCTCTTTGTGGGCAGTCCGAACTCGGCCGGCCTCATTGGGCCGGACGTTGGCCGGCCGGCCTGGCAGGTTATCGCGTCCCGAGATGGGAGGCAAATGCGCCGGAGGGCGTTCCGTCAACGTGTGGCCGTGCGCCATCTCATCGCCGGAACTTGCAGTGGCCCCGTCGCTGTAATTCGATATCGCCCATATGGCAGCGTGCCAACGGGCATGATTTCCATCAGTTCGGA
>JAUVVP010000151.1 GCA_030604585.1 Planctomycetota bacterium
GGAGAACGATCGCTACTACGACCGGGACGGCTACTACACCAAGCCGGCGAACCACAGCGATTACCAGGACAACAGCGAGCGGTTCATCTTCCTCTCGCGCGGCGCGCTGGAGCTGTGCAAGGCCGTCGGCCTCCAACCCGACATCTTCCACAGCCACGACTGGCCGACGGGGCTGGTGCCGGTTTACCTGAAATACCTCTACGAGGCCGACTTTCCCGAAACGGCCAGCGTCTTCACCATCCACAACATCTCCTACCAGGGCCTCTTCTGGCATTGGGACATGAACCTGGCCGGGCTGCCCTGGAGCCTGTTCACCTGGCAGATGCTCGAATACTACGGGAACCTGTCCTTCCTGAAGGCGGGCCTGGTCTGCGCGGACAAGCTCACGACGGTCAGCAAGCGATACGGCCAGGAGATCCAGACCGAGCAGTACGGCTGCGGCATGCACGGCGTGCTGCAAGAGCGCTCGGCCGACCTGCACGGCATCGTCAACGGCATAGACACCGCCCGCTGGAACCCGTCGAGCGATCCCCTCATTCCGGCCGGCTACTCGGCCGAGGACCTCTCGGGCAAGGCGGAGTGCAAGCGGGCGCTGCAGGAGCGCTTCGGCCTGCGGGCGCAGGCCGACGTGCCGCTGATCGGCATGGTCTGCCGCCTGGTGGATCAGAAGGGGTTGGACCTGCTGGAGGAGGCGCTGCCGAGCCTGCTGGAGCACGACGTGCAGTTCGTCCTGCTGGGGACAGGTGAACCCAGGTATCAGACCTTCCTCGGGCAGATGCACTCCAGCCACCCGCGTTCCTGCGGCGTGCTGCTGGAGTACAACGACCGGGCGGCGCACCTGGTGGAGGCCGGCAGCGACATGTTCCTGATGCCCAGCCGCTTCGAGCCGTGCGGGCTGAACCAGCTCTACAGCCTGCGGTATGGCACGGTGCCCGTGGTGCGGGCCACCGGCGGCCTGGCGGACACCGTGACGGACTACACGGAGGAAGGGCTGCGGTCCGGCCGGGCAACGGGCTTCTGCTTCGAGCAGTACAGCGCCGCGGCGCTGCTGGAAGCCCTCACGCGGGCACTGGAGGTCTACGGTGAGCGGGACAACTGGCGCCGGCTCGTGCTGAACGGCATGCGACAGGACTGGTCCTGGCGGCGAAGCGCAGCAGAGTACGTCGAGGTGTATCGGAAGGCTTTGCAGAAGCTGCCGCACGGGGTGTCAACCTGAGCGAGGGGAGCTTGCGCATGGCCGAACGGGCGGAAATAGCCGAACACCGCCGCAGGGCGGCCGACATCTTGCGGGAGTCCATGCCCGAGCTGATCAGCAGGTGGATGGAGAAGATCCGCCTGTTGACCCAGGAGAAAGGCGAGGAGGGAGCCGCCGCCGAGCGTACGCTGAGGGAAGACACGCGCGAGTTCGTTGACCTGCTGCTGTCCCGGTTGGAAGGAAGGGGTCCGGACGCCGACATTGCCGCCTTCTATCATCTCATCCTGCAGGGCCGCCAGCACAACGTGAGGCTGGCCGACGTGGCTTACGTGCTGCTGGAGCTGAAGAGCGTCGGCAAGCAGATCATCTTCGAGAGGGTCGGCAACGAACTGGAGGCCTTCCGCGTCTCGCGCGTGGTGGACGACGCCATCGAGGCCGTGCTGCGCAAGAGCGCTGACCTGTATGAGCTGACCAGCGAGGCCGACCAGCTCACGGCCCAGGAGCGGCTCCAGGAGATATTCGCCGCATGGGACATGGAAGAAGCCCTCGCGGAGACGCAGACGCCGGCCGAAGTGTGCCGACTGGCCGCCGAGAAACTGGGGGCCGTGTGGGACCTGGCCGGCTGCCGGCTCCGCTTCAGCGACCCGGCCGACGGCGACACGCGGGACTTCATGGAGGGAGCCGAGCTGCCGATGCCCTTGGTCAAGGAGCGGCGGCAGTACCTGACCGACCGGGAGCTGGAGGCGGGAGGGGTGCTCAGCTTGCTGGAGGACGTTTGCCGGCGCCGGGAAGCCTGCATCTGCCCGGACGCCCTGCACGACGAGCGGATCGTCAATACTGCGGAGCTGGCCGAGGCCGGGGTGGCGAGCACGGCGTGCAGCCCACTGATCTCGCGGGGCAAGGTGGCGGGCGCCTTGCTGCTCTACGGCCGGCGGCCGGACACCTTCCGCGCGGCCGACAGGCGGCGCCTGGGCGACTTCGCCGGCGTGCTGGCCCTCGCCCTGGACCGAACCGGCCGCCTGGAGCGCTCGCGCAAGGAGCTGAGCGAGGCGGAAGTGATCGCGCGCATCGGTCGGTCTCTGCTCGAGCTGCCGACCAGGGAGGCCCTGCTTCAGGGGGCGGCCGTGGCGCTGAGGGCTTTCCGAGATTACTTCGACGTGTCCCTCTTCCGCGTGGACCACGAGGCCGGCGAGTGCGTGCTGGTGGCCGAGGCCGGCCGCGGCAGGCGATACCGGCCCGATGAATACCGCCAGAAGATAGGGGAGGGCTTCATCGGGCTCTGCGTCCGGACCGGGGAGACCATCCGCGCCTCCGACCTGGCAAGCGACGCCAGGCGCCTGATCGCCTTCGAGGAGGAGTATTGCGCCCAGAGCGAGCTGGCCGTGCCGGTCAGGAAAGGCGATAGGGTGCTGGGGGTCATGCACTTCCTGTCGGAGCGGCAGGATGACTTCCCGGACAGTGAGGTGGCGGCGCTGGAGCACGTCTCCCCCCACATCGGTGTCGCGCTCCAGAACGCCAGCATGATCGTGCAGCGCCGTCACGACCGTTACGAGATCGAGCAGGCCCACCGCCAGCTTGCCAACATCATCCGCAGCACGGCCGTGGGGATCACCAGCTCGGACACCGAAGGTGTCTACACCCACTGGAGCCCGAGCTGTGAGGCATTGCTGGGCTACCGCGAGTCGGAGGTGGTGGCGCGCAAGACGTCGGCCGACTTCGCCGCCGGGCCCTACGACCTGCGGGAGATGCTCGACAGGTGCCTGCGCGAGGGGCAGACGGTGGCCGAGCGGACCATGCTGCGCAAGGACGGCACGCCCCGCATCCTCAGGGAGACGCGCGTGCCGATGGAAGACGAGGAGGGCGGCCACGTCGGCTTTACGGCCTACCTGGTTGACATCACCGAGCGGAAGCGCGCCGAGGAGCGCCTGCGCCGCGAGCGCGACGCCCTGAACCTGGTCGTGGGCGCCATGGGGGCGGGGCTCGGCCTCTTTGACGGCGACCTGAGGATGCAGTGGGCCAACGCCACGATGATGAAGTGGTTCGAGTTCGGCCCCGAGGCGTTCGGCAAGGAATGTCACGAGATCTGCGCCGCCCGCTACTGCGAAACCGATGGCTGCCCCATCGCCACGGCTATCGGGACCGGCCGGCCCGAGACCCGCATCCACGAGCACACCGACAGGACGGGCGCCTGGCACTGTTACCAGCAGGTCTTCACGCCGGTCTCGCGGGGAGAGACCCGCCTCGTGGTCCTCACTCTCGACATCACGGACCAGCGGCGTCAGACCGAGCAGATGCGGCTCATCAACAAGCTGACGGAGAAGGTGGAGACCTCCCTGGACCTCGAAAAGGTGCTCCACCTGGTCTTGACCTGCGTGACGGCGGGCCATGCGATCGGCCTGAACCGGGCCTTCATCTTCCTGCTGGACGAACAGGGCCGCAGCCTGGAAGGCAAGATGGCCGTCGGGCCGGTCTCCCTGGCCGACGCCCGCCGCATCTGGGGCGAGCTGGACGAGAAGGACCAGAGCATCGAGGATCTGCTGGAATCGGCCTTTCTGGCGGCCAGCGACATGGACCTCACCGACCGCGTGAAGGGCCTGCGCGTGCCCCTCTCGGAGCATCGGGGCACCCTGGTCAGCACGCTCAACAGCCGCACCTCCGCGCACGTGGGCGAGGCACGCACGGACCCGCACATAAACCGTCGGCTTGCCGAACGGCTCGAGCTGGAGGAGTTCGTCTGCGTGCCTCTGGTGGCGCAGGACGAGCCGCTCGGCGTGATGCTGGCCGACAACAAGTACTCGCAGGCGCCGATCGGCCAGGAGCAGGTCGAACTGCTGGAGTTGTTCTCGCGCCAGGCCTCGCTGGCCATCGCCAACGCCCGGGCCTACGAGAGGATCCGCGACCAGCTCCAGGAACTCGAGCTCACCCGCGACAGGCTGATCGAAGCGGAGCGCATGGCCAGCGTGGGGCGGATGGCCAGCCACCTGGCCCACGAGATCCGCAACCCGCTGACGGCCATCGGGGGCTTCGCCGCCTCCATCGCCCGCCGGCATCAGGGCGTCCCCAGGACGCATCGCAACGCCATGATCATCTACGAGGAGGTGCGGCGCCTGGAGCGCACGCTCGTCAACGTGCTCGACTATACCCGCCCGCTGCGGCCCAGCAAGGTGCTGGTAAACATCAACGATGTCATCAGGGAAACGGTCGAACAGTTCAGAACTCAGTTGCAGGAGCAGAACATATCTTTGCGCCTGTCCCTGGACGAAGGCGTGCCCCGGGTGCCCGCCGACGCCGAGATGATAAAGCAGATCATCATCAACCTGGTGAAGAATGCCGTGGAGGCAATGGAGCGCAAGGGAAAGGGTGTCCTTTCCATCGGCACGGCTCGGGGCGACGGGGAAGTGGTCGTGCTGGTGCGCGACACGGGCGTCGGGATGGAGCAGGACACCATCGCCGACCTCTTCAGCCCCTTCTTCACCACTAAGATAGGCGGCATCGGCCTGGGGCTGTCGGTCTCCCGGCGCATCGTCGAGCAGCACAACGGCCGCGTCCTGGTGGACAGCGAGCTGGGCGTGGGCTCGACCTTCACGGTCACCCTCGGGCTGGCCGGCGCCGATGCGGAGAGGGAGCCGCGCCCCGTCCGGGACAAAGCCGCAGAATGAAAGGGGGTCGCTTATGGTCAGAATCCTGCTTGTCGAAGACGAGGAGAACGTGCGACTGCTCTACCAGCAGGAACTGGAGGATCGGGGCTACGAGGTCGTCTGCGCGGCCGACGGCAGAACGGCGGTGAGTCTGGCCCAGGAAACAGCCCCGGACGTGATCATCATGGACATCAACCTGCCGCAGAAGATGGACGGCATCGAGTCAATGTCCAAGATACTCAGCCATGACAGGGACATCCCGGTCATTATCAACACCGGCTACAGTGAGTATCAGGATAACTTCATGAGTTGGGCGGCCGAAGCCTACGTGCTGAAATCGGCCGACACGCGGCCCCTGATAGCGGCGGTGGAGAAGGCGCTGCTCAAGCGTGGGCTGTCCAAAGGAGCCTGATGTTTATGCGCCTGCCGGCCTGCCGGCGCAGCGGCGAGGAGCCCCGTCAGATGACGCAGATCGAGCCCGCAGACGCCGTCAAGGGCACGCTGGTAATGGTCCTGGCCGGCGGTCAGGGCGAGAGGCTCTACCCCCTGACCAAGGACCGCGCCAAGCCGGCCGTGCCTTTCGCGGGCGCCTACCGCATCATTGACTTCGCCCTGAGCAACTGCCTCAACAGCGGACTGCGCAGGATCTACGTCCTGACCCAGTACAAGAGCGAGTCGCTGGACCGCCACATCCGATTCGGCTGGAACGTCCTCAACCCCGAACTCGGCGAGTGGATCGAGACGCGGCCCCCCCAGCAGAGGATGAGTTCGGACTGGTACCTCGGCACGGCGGACGCCATCTATCAGAACATCCACACGCTGGAGGACGAACGGCCGGCGCATGTGCTCGTCCTCAGCGGCGATCACGTCTATCGAATGGACTACTCCCGGATGCTTCGCGCCCACGTGCAGAAGGGCGCCGACCTGACCGTCGCCTGTATCGAGCGGCCGCTGTCGGAGGCCGCCGGCCGGCTGGGTGTGCTGACCGCCGACCGCGACCAGCGCGTGGTCCGGTTCGAAGAGAAGCCTGCCGAGCCTGAACCCGCGGTCGGCGGCCGGGACGTCTGCCTCTGCTCGATGGGCGTCTACGCGTTCAGGACGGAGGCACTTGTGCGTCGCGTCATCCAGGACGCC
>JAUVVP010000269.1 GCA_030604585.1 Planctomycetota bacterium
CCTGCCTTCTGCGATTATGTTCGGCCCAATCGCCGTCGGTGAGGAGCGCTCGGCGCTGGTCACGCTCCAGTCCCACCGCGGGGAGCCATTCGTCGTCGAGGGCATTGAGGCGAGCGCCGAGGTCGTGACGGTACACCGTCAGCACGCAGCTTCGGCAGCGCTCCATAGGTACGTGATGCGCATGACGGCCGGGCTTGAAGGCCGTTTTGATGCGAGGGCCAGCTTTCAAATCGCCACCGCCAGTGGTCGGCGCCACACAGTAGAGGTCCCTGTTTGGGCCTACGTGTTGTCCGACCAAGCTGTCGGCTCGGAGGGGCCTGGTACATAGCATGGCACAGGCGGGGTTCGCAAGAGGGGGCTGGTGGAGGCACTTGCGCTCTGGACTGCCTGCTCACTGGCTCTACAGAGGAACAGGGAGATGCGTGCAAAGGACGTGAGGGCGATCGCGTGCACGGTTCTGATAGTCTGCGGCCTCACCGCAGACGAGGTAAGGGGGACCGATGCCGCCCTTGATGTGCAGCGGATCATCGAGCTCGTCAGGGCGCGCGAGCAGCAGGTGCGAACGGTTCACTGCACCTGGACCGTTGAGCATCTGACTCCCAAAGGCGCCCTCAACATACTCGACGCAGGTCAGGGAGGCCCGGCAGGCGGCGACTCGCCGCAGGAAGATACCGTGTTGCAGGACACCGTAACCGTGATCATTGGCGGCCAGAAGCTGTTCTGGTCTCTGGACGCATGGATTTTCAGCGCCATCACGAGGCAGTTCGAGCGAAGCCAGGCCATCGCGGCAATTGTAGACGGCAAGTCCGTGTGCCTGAAAGAAGGAGGAAAGCAGGCCGTCGTCGGGCCGCCCGGGTGGTTCACGACCGCGCTGCTCGATTTCTGGCCAGTGCTTGTCGCCTACCGCATGCTGGATCCGGTGCTGGGGAAGGTGAAACCGGAAGACCTGCGAGTGATCGGCCGTGCCGAGCACGACGGGCACCCGTGCGTTGTGCTCGAACAGAGCCGTTCGTTGGGGCGCGGCCCCCGGTTCTGGTGGCTGGCCGAGGACCAGGACTACTGCCCCGTGCAGTGGCGCACTGAAAGGGCAGATGGCACGGTGAGCGGCCACGCGGCTCTGCAATTCGAGAAGAACGAACAGGGTCTCTGGTGTCTGACATCCTGGGACCTACAGTGCTTGCTGGGGCCGGGCGGCTCGCTGGTGGGATCGCAAGCAGCTACGGTTACCGAGTTACGGTTGAACGAACCCGTCGCTCCGAGCGTGTTCGAGATCACGTTCCCACCAGGTACAAGAGTGCACGACCGGTTCAGCGAGGTTGACTACGTGGTGGGCGAGAAGGGCGAGCGTCCGCTTGAGGTGAAGGATACCCTCAGCGACGAGGCGATGGAGGAGTTCGTGGAGAAGCTGCGCAGGGAGCATCTGCCGGCGGAGGGCGCGGAGGGCGACAAACGTGTGGCCCCCGCTGAGCAGCCAAAGGCGCCCGTGGCGCCGCCCGTGGAGGCCGTCGCTCCGCCGCGCCGGCTTTCCCCGTACCACTGGCTCCTGATCGGGTGCGGGGTGGTGCTGCTGGTGGTGGCGGCGGGCGCTGCGCTCGCCCGCCGAAAGGCAGCCGGTGGCTGACCGCGGGCGGGACGAGCCACGCTCCGCCGAAGGACAACGCCCGCGAGCGGAAAGCAGCGGGCATACGGCGCTGAAGGGAGGTTTCATATGCACCGGGAAGCACGTCATCATGCAGCGCCCGGCGCGATGCTCAACGCGCGGGGACGCTCAGGTTGCGAACCGGCTGAACGCAGACCGCGGAGACACCGCGGGCTGGCGACCCTCGCCACGGCTTTATGCGTTGCTCTCGTGTCGAACGCGGCTGCGTGGGCAGACGCACCACGACAGGCCAACATGTCCGTGGCGGAGATCGTCCAGATGGTGAAGTCGCGCCAGCAGCAGGTGCGAACGGTGGACTGCACCTGGAGTTCCGTGACGCTGTATCCGAAGGGGCCGGCCGCCTACTGGAGTGAGCTGGCGGAGGCGCGGCAGTCGGCCGAGGCGAGCGAAGCAACCGTCCAGGACGTCCGGAGGCTGGTCATCGACGGCGACAGAATGCGCTTCGAAAGGCGGGGTCCCATGTGGAACCTCGATGAAGGGCGCTTTGAGGGGGCCGAGGAGTTGGCAGTGTTCGCTGATGGCCGGGAACGACTCCTGTTTGCCGGCCGCCACGGTGTCCCGCCCCGCTCAGGGTCCACAGGCGCGAGGAACCACGGCGTCAGTGCTGTGCACAACTACCCTGTGCTGATGGCCTACCGTCTGTTCGATCCTGTCTTCGGAGGACCGGACCCGGAGCAGGTCGAACTGGTGGGCAATGCCATCTGGGAGGGGCAGCGTTGCGTCGTCATCGAGCACTGGGACAGGCGCCGCCAGGGGGCCATCTGGGACCGCTGGTGGCTGGCAGAAGACCTGGGCTACCGCGTGGTGCACTGGCGCTCGATGTGGCCTGATGGCAAGGTGGCCTCCCAGGTCACTATGCAGTACGAGCGGGACAAGCGCGGAGACTGGCGGCTGGTTTCCTGGGACCTCCAGTTCGGTTCCGGTCCGCAAGGCGAGGCACTTGAACTGACGAAGAGCAAAGTCACCCGCCTCCTTCTTAACGAGCCGGTACCGCCTTCCGAATTCGAACTCGAGTTTCCGCCGGGGACAACCGTATACGATGGCATCGAGGATATCAGATACGTTGTCGGCGAGCAGCGCGAGCATGCGCCTGAGATGAAGGATGCCCTCAGCGACGCGGCGATGGAGGAGTTCGTGGAGAACGTGCGCAGGGAGCATCTGCCGGCGGAGGGCGCGGAGGCCGACAAACGTGTGGCGCCGGCTGAGCAGCCAAAGGCGCCCGTGGCGCCGCCCGTGGAGGCCGTCGCTCCGCCGCGGCGGCTCTCGCCGTACTACTGGCTTCTGATCGGGTGCGGGGTGGTGCTGCTGGTGGTGGCGGCCGGCGCGGCCCTCGCCCGCCGAAAGGCGGCGCGATAGGCGGGCAGACAACAGGGGCTGGTCCCGCAGGCGCGGGATGCCGGTCCCCGCTTTTCCCTCGGGTTCTGGCACCCGCGGGCAGACTCTGAGCTCACTGGGCAGCGGCCTGCCGGCTGGCGAGTCTGGCCAGGGCGCAGGCGGCCTGGCCAAGGCTCAGGCCGCCGTCGTTGGGGGGCACGACGGTCTGAAGCAGCACTTCGAAGCCTTCGGCCTCCAGAGCGGGGACGGCCCCGCCGAGCAGCGTGCGGTTCTGCATGACGCCGCCGGAGAGGGCGACGGTGGCGACGGCGGTCTCCTTGCGCAGGCGCAGGCAGGTCCGGACGATGAGGCGCGCCATGGTGTTGTGGAACTTCGTGGCGACGGCGCCGGCGTCCAGGCCCTGGTCCAGGTCCTCGCAGATGCCGTGCCACGTCTCGGCCAGCAGGACGTTCGGGCCGTCGTAACCGAACTCGTACGTCCCGGTCGCGTTGCCCGTGCAGCGGGCCTCTAGCTCGCAGGCGGGCTGGCCCTCGTAGGTGGCGCGGGGCCTGATGCCCAGCAGCGCGGAGACGGCGTCGAAGAGCCGGCCGGCGCTGGAGGTGGGCGGGGAGAAGAGCGGCTTCTCCATGACGCGGAGCGTCAGCTCGCACTCCCTGGCGTCCATCACCGGGCTGAGGCGGCGGAGGGCTTCCTCGGGGCCGAGGGCTCGGGCCAGGTGCGCGGCGGCCATGCGGCAGGGGTTGTGCACGGCCTGTTCGCCTCCCGGCATGGGGACGTATTGCAGGTGATAGCGCCGCTCGTACTCGCGGCGGTCGGCCAGCAGGAACTCGCCGCCCCAGACGGCGCCGTCCTCGCCGTAGCCCGACCCGTCCCAGGCGACGCCGATGACGGGGCCGTGACGGCCGTTCTCGGCCAGGCAGGAGACGACGTGGGCGTGGTGCTGCTGGACCTGCATCAGCGGCAGCCCGCGCGTGCGCGAGAGGTTCCGCGCGAACTCGGTGGTCGGGTAGTCCGGGTGCAGGTCGCAGACGACCAGCTCCGGCTCGAGGCGCAGCAGGCGCGAGAAGTCCTCGAAGGCGTGGGCGAAATGCGCTGCGTTGTCGGCGTCCGACACGTCCCCGATGTGCTGGGACAGGAAGGCGCGCCGCCCGCTGGTCAGAGCGAAGGTGTTCTTGAGCATGCCGCCGGTGGCGAGGATCGGCGGCCCCTCCTCATCGAGCATGATCGCCTCCGGCACGTAGCCGCGCGAGCGCCGCATCGGCAGGAGCCTCCCGCCCAGGGCGGCCACCAGCGAGTCGTCGCAGCGGTTCGTTATCCGGCGGTTGTGCGTCAGGATGCCGTCCACCAGGTCGCTCAGCTCCTCCAGCACGTGCTCGTGCGTGGTGGCGATCGGCTCCTCGGCGCGGTTGCAACTGGTCATGACCAGCGCCGGCGGGAAGCCTTC
>JAUVVP010000362.1 GCA_030604585.1 Planctomycetota bacterium
CGGACGGAGACGTGCAGAACGCGCTGCGTGGCGCCGGGCAGTTCGAGGGAATCGTCGAGGGCATCTACAATGTTCAACTGGCGCGCGACCTCGTGGGCGTGTCCTACCCGGTGATCCATACCAACTGCGTCCTGACTAACAGGAACCTCGACCTGTTCCCGGAGCTGTTTGCCTTTGTGCTGGAAAAACACAAACAGACGGTGGACGCGCAGGACGCCTTCTACAACGACCTGTTCCCTCACGTGATCCCCGTTGGCGGCAGCAGCAACGATGGCCTGAGGCCCTCGGAGGATGAGTTCAGGAGATTCTACGAAGAGATATGGCAGGAAGTGTGTGAAATGTGGGACAGCTACCAGGCAGGACTCGGGGTCCCGGCAGAGGAAAGGGGGGCGCTGTTCGGCTACTTCTCGAATCCGTTCCTGCGAGTGGAGCACAAGGGCGGGTTGGACGGCTATGTCAGGGCATCGGCGGAGGGTCGCTACGGAAAGCTGGCACTGGCCGAGCAGTGCTACGTGGCCCCGACTCAGGCCGCTTTCTCCCCCGACGGGTATCAATACAGATGCGGCTCGCACGCGATCCGTCGCATCATGGCCGTAGGCCGCGTCGAGGAGGCGGGGGTCTACGATAGCATCCGGGCCGGCATATCCGGGCTCGACGGGCTGCCCCAGGAAGGGCATTGTTACGGCTGCGCCCTGGCAACCCTCTACATCAACCAGGCCGTCGAGTCGGCGCTGAAGGAGAAAGTGGCCTCCATGCTCGGCGAGGGGGAACCGGAAGGTTAGGACGTGAGGGCGAGGCGGCCGGCGTGAAGCACTGCTCAGGTTAGGACGCAGCCGATTTGGAAGCGAACAGCCCGGAAGCCATTGCCGCTGCCTGGGACGGCCTCTGCGAGACCTACACCGGCGACCTGGCCCGGCCGGGCAAGCGCAAGGCGCTGGCGGCCGTGGAGCTGGCTGCCATTCGGAAGGAGCTTTGCACCCGCACAGGGCTTCGGATCCTCGACGCCGGGTGCGGCCCCGGCTGGCACGGCGTTCAACTGGCGCTCGACGAGCACCGGGTTGTGATGATGGACCTGTCCCCGAAGATGCTCGAGCGGGCCTGCGCCGCTGCCGACGCCGCCGGCGTCCAAGACCGGATCACGCTGCGCCAGGAGGACATCCGCAACTCGTCGCTTCAGCCCGGCTCATTTGACGCGGTCATCGCCTGCGGCACCGTGGTCTCCGACTGCGGCGATCCGGACGCGGCCCTTGCCGAGTTCTCAAAGCTGCTGACAGGCGGCGGCGTGGCCCTGTTCTCCGTGCGCAACCTCTGGGCGTCCTTCGACCGGCAGTGCCTGCCCGGCAGTTGGGGGGACGCGAAGTCCTGGCTCGACGCCGGCAGGCGCCGGGTTCCGCAGGGCCATCAGGCGTTCGATTGGGTGTTCTTCACGGGCGGCGGCATCAGCAGCGCCTGCCAGGCGGCGGGGCTGACGCTGGAGCGAGTTTACCCGGTGGCGGCAGTACCGCCACCACATGACGATGAAGGCATCCAGCAGGTCGTCCGGTTCCACATTGACATGGCGGACTGTGACGCCGCCCTTGCGAGGGCGCACGAACTCTTCGCCGTGGCACGCAAGGCCGACGGGTCGAGGCAATCCCGAGAAGCTGCTTCTCGGCCACATAGGTATCGCTCAGCCCCGAATTGACGGAGAGACGTGCATCAGTGCCGCGCCCCTCGGGCGGTTCCTTCCGGTCTTGATTGCCCCGCGTCCTTTCAATTAGACTGTCGGTGCCGCGACCTCACCTGGGAGCCGACTCATGGCCAGCGGCCGCGAACTCAGGCGGAAGTACGTCTGCCCGGCGAAGCGCATCGTCGTCAAGGTGGGCACGAACGTGCTGACAGGGCCCCGTGCGCCCTCCGGAGGCCTGGACGAGTCGCGCGTGAGCGCCATCACCGACCAGATCGCCACGATGGTCAAAGAGGGCCGGCAGGTGGCCCTGGTCACGAGCGGGGCCATTGGTTGCGGAATGGCCGAGCTGGGCCTGAAGAGGCGTCCCACTACGCTGCCCCTCAGCCAGGCCGCCGCCAGCGTCGGCCAGGGCGTCCTGATGGCGCATTATGAGCGGCACTTCCACCGCCACGCCCTCCACGCCGGACAAATCCTGCTCACCCACGAGGACTTCGACAGCCGCGAGCGTTATCTGAACGCCAGCAATACCATCCATGCCCTGTTCGACCTGCCCTGCGTCCCCATCATCAACGAGAACGACACGATCAGCACGGAGGAGATCCAGTTCGGCGAGAACGACCGGCTGGCCGCGCTGGTGACGCACCTGATACGGGCGGAGCTTCTGATCCTGCTGACCAGCGCGCCGGGGCTCTGCACCGAGCCGCCGGGCCGGGGTTCAGCAGGGCAGGTGATAGAGGTTGTGGAGCGCATAGACGCGGACGTCGAACGGCTGGCCTTCGACGAGAAGACGCCGCTCGGCGTGGGGGGCATGAAGAGCAAGATCGAAGCGGCCAGGATCGCCACCCAGGCCGGCGAGGCCGCTGTGATCGCCGACGGGCGCGACCCGACGGTCTTGCGGAAGATCATGGCCGGGGAGCCGGTCGGCACGCTGTTCCTGCCGGCGGCGGGGAAGCTGAGCAGCTACAAGCGCTGGCTTCGCTTCACCAGCCGGCCGCGGGGCCGGGTGCAGGTTGACGCCGGGGCTCGCGCCGCGCTCGAGGAGAGGGGAAAGAGCCTGCTGCCCAGCGGGATCGTCTCCGTCGAGGGCGATTTCCAGCGCGGCGACGTGGTGCGCATCGTGGGGCCCGAGGGGGACGAGTTCGCGCGGGGGCTCTCAAACTACTCGGAGGCGGACATAGAGCGCATCAAGGGCTGCCACACGCGGCAGATCGAGCAGATCCTCGGCTACAAGTTGTACGACGAGGTCATCCACCGCGACAACCTGGCCCTGCTGAGCTGAGTTCAGAGCGTCCTGCCCACCGCCTCGGCCACCGGCCTGAGCTCCTTCATCAGGCGGGCGAACCCCTCGCACGTCAGCGTCTGCTGGCCGTCCACCAGAGCATTCTCCGGGTCGGGATGCACCTCCAGCAGCAGCCCGTCCGCGCCGCAGGCGATGGCCGCTTTGGCCATCGGCGGCACCAGGCTGCGCCTGCCCGTTCCGTGGCTCGGGTCCACGATGACGGGCAGGTGCGTCGTCTCCTTCAGGTAGGCCACGGTGCTGAGGGAGTGGGTGAAGCGCGTGTGGTCCTCGAAGGTGCGGATGCCCCGGCAGCAGAGGATGACCTGGCTGGTGCCGCCCTTGAGGATGTACTCGGCCGCCAGCAGCAGCTCGTCCACCGAGGCGCTGATGCCGCGCTTGAGCAGCACGGGTTTGCCCACTTTGCCCAGGGCCTTCAGCAGCATGAAGTTCTGCATGTTGCGCGCGCCGACCTGGAGCACGTCGGCGTATCGGGCCACCAGGTCCACCTGTTCGACGCCGAGGACCTCGGTCACCACGGCC
>JAUVVP010000253.1 GCA_030604585.1 Planctomycetota bacterium
GGATCCACCTGGCGCGCACCCGCGTCGCCGGGCGCGACCTGCGCAAAGAGGACGTGGAGGACCCGTCCGGACGGGCCGTGTGGGGCGAGAGGCCCGAGCCCCTGCGTGTCGGCCCGGCGGCCGCCGACAAGGGAAGCGCCCGGCACCTGGCCTTCGAGCTGCCGCCGACGCCGGCGAACTTCGAGCTGTAGGCGCACTTCACCCGGCGGCCCGGCAGAGGAACGCCTTGAACAAACGGGCGGTCTGCGGGACTCAGCAAATGCAACGCGCCGGCAACTGTGCGACTGACCTGTCCCCTTTCACAGGCCCCAAGGAAGAACGGCTCCAGTGTTCAGACGCATCCTCGGGGAATTGAAGACGCACGCGCCCTTTACACTGCTGGGCGCGGTGAGCGGCATCGTGTTGATGACGGCGATCGTGCTGGCCAAGGTCCGGCCGCGCGCCCTGGAACCGGTCTTCGAGGCTTCGCACAGCGCCCACGTGGTCCTCAGCGCCATCGTGACGGCCGCCATGTACCGGCGCTACCGCAAGAATGTCCTTGCCTGCATCTTGATCGGCTACCTGGGCTCGGTAGGGATCGGCACCCTCAGCGACATCGTGTTCCCCTACCTGGGCGGCCTCATGGTCGGGGCGCACATGCACTTCCACCTGGCCTTCGTCGAGCACTGGTGGCTGATCAACCCGCTGGCGCTGTTGGGCGTGGCGGTCGGCATGTGCCGGCCGGCGACGAAGGTCCCCCACAGCGGGCACGTGCTGCTGAGCACGTGGGCGTCGCTGTTCTACCTGACCGCCCACGGCGAGGCGGCGTGGCTGCCGATATTGCCCCTGGTCCTGGTGGTGCTCTTCGTGGCGGTCTGGGTGCCCTGCTGCGTCAGCGACATCGTCTTCCCGCTGCTCTTCGTGCGGGAAGAGGCGGCCGGACACGAGCATCACGCCCACGGCTGAGGCGCTCTCCTTACAGCCGCTTCTCGACGCCGCCTTCCGCGACCGACTGTTTGGCCAGCACCAGGGCCTGGATGATCTCGATGGTCTCCTGGGGCGGGAAGGGCGGCGCGCCGGTCTCCACCATGTCGAGGAACGCCGACAGCATGTTGGTGTAGTACCCGGCGCTGTCGGCGAACGGGATGCGCAGGTGGCCCTTCGTGCCGTGGACGGTCAGCTCCAGGGCGTAGCTGAGGCCCTCCTCATAGACGAGCATCACGGCCTGCCGCCCGTCCTTCCAGCGCAACCGCACGATCGCCTCGCCCGGCCGCCCGACGTTCAGGACCGATTCGATGCCCGGCCCCATCAGCGCCACCATCGCCTCGAGCGGATGCACGCCGTAGTAGACCAGTTCGTTCACGCCGACCCCGCAGACGGTGGTGATCTCACCGACCTGGTCGGCCAGCGCCTGGCGATCCGCGATCTCGGTGGCGAAGCGCAGGGCTGATGAGGAGAAGAAAGGGGTGCCCCTGGCCTGGGCCAGTTCGATGATCTGTCGCGCTTCGTCCGGGTCAGTCGAGAGGGGCTTGTCCACGAACAGGGGGACGCCCGCTTCCAGGAACGCCCCGGCGGAGCGCTGATGGGCCAGCGTGCCGTCGTCGGCTATGATCACACCGTCCACGTGCCCGATGACGTCCTCGGGATTGTCCACGACGTGCTCAATGTTCGCCGCGGCGGCCAGTCGCTCGGCGGCGGCGCGGTCCGTGTCCCAGACGTGACTGACGTGGGCGCGGCCGGCCAGCGCCGAGGGATACAGCGGCCAGTCGTTCGCCCGGTAGGTCGCCTCGTCATACTCGTTGATGATGCCCGCGAAGGCCCACCCGTGGTAGCTGGCCAGCCCCCGCACGATGGCTACGTTGATCACGGCGTCCCTCCTGATCCCGTTGCGGTTCGAGAATGAGTCTCCAACCTGGAACGTAGTGCTCCGTCAGGTTTGAAATGACGGGCTATTGGTTGCCGCCAAGACGGCGGCGCTACAGCACACTGGGCATCGGGCCCCGGGCCCTGGCGAGCAGTTCACACCTCGGCAGGCGCCGTGCCCACTTCTACCTCCTGCCCGCCGGACCGGGCGCTGGCCCAGATCGCCTCGCCTATCTTCAGCGCCTCGGCGCAGTCGCCGCTGGTGGCGGTGGGCTGCCTTCCGGTCAGGCAGCACTCGGCGAATTCCCGAATCTCCGCCGCGTAGCCGGAGCGCCTGAGCATCTCCGTCTCCAGGTCGAGGGCCGGCTGCCACGTCATCACCTGGTTCTTCAGGCCCTCCCCTTTGGTCCAGCCCTCCAGCGGATGGTAGCGCAGGCGCAGCATGTCCTCCACGTCCAGCCAGTGCCGGAATCCCGACACGCGCACGTACTCGTTGAAGTGCCAAGTGTCCGACTCCAGGGCGTTCAGATTCATCACGCCGATGCCGCCGTTGGCCAGCGTGAGCGCCACGGCGTAGGCGCCGTAGTCGCCGCCCGGCTCGCTCTCGTAGAGCCTGGCCGTCACCGAGCGCACGTCGCCGACCAGGAAACGCGTCAGGTCGAACACGTGCACCAACTGGCCGATGAGGAACGCGCGCATCGGCTCCTCGATGCCCCAGAGGGCCGGATAGGGCCCCTGCGTGAAGCGGACCTCGATCATGCGGGCCGGCCCGAACTCCTCGCGCTCGATGATCGAACGGGCCGCCCGAAAGGGGACGCTGTGTCGCTTCATGAAGGCGCATGCGGTTATGAGGCGACGCTCGCGTCCCATCCGGGCAAGCGCCTGCGCCTGGCGCGAGGTGAGGGCGCAGGGCTTCTCCGTGTAGAGGTGCAGCCCGCGCTCCAGCACCCGCCTGCCCAGCTCATACTGCATCGGCGCCGGCCCGATGACGCAGACGCCGTGCGGCTGCTCCGCGTTCAGCATGGCCTCCATGTCGGTGTAGAAGGCGTCCGCGCCGAACGCCTTCGCCGCGTGGGCGGCCCTCTGCTCGACCAGGTCACAGACGGCCACCAGGTGGATGTTGTCGGCCATCCGGATGCTGGGATAGAGGCGCGTCCGCGCAAAACTCCCACACCCGACCACGGCTATGCGCGCCATGTCGTCTGTCATCAGCGTTTCCTCTCAGCAGGGAGCGATACACATGGGCGGTTCGCAAGCCTGCGCCGCCCCGCCCACGCGGACAGTTCATTCGGAAACCGTCACGCCGTTCTTCTCGATGACGTCTTTGTAGAAGTAGGCGCTGTCTTTCGGTATGCGCGCCAGGCTCTCGTAGTCCACGTAATGGAGGCCGAAGCGCTTCGAGTAGCCGGATGTCCACTCGAAGTTGTCCAGCAGCGACCAGACGAAGTAGCCGCGCAGGTCAATGCCGTCCTGGATGGCGCGGTGGGCCTGGGCGAAGTGGCTGCGCAGGAACTCGACGCGCTGGGGGTCGTGCACCTTGCCGTCCGCGCCGACCTGGTCGTCGAAGGCCGCGCCGTTCTCGGCCTCGTAGTAGACGGTGCCCGGATGATGGTCCTCCATCTGGCGCAATGTGTGGTAAAGGGCCGGGGGCCATATCTCCCAGCCCATGGCCGTGCGCGGCGCATCGGGCGGCGCCTCCACCTGGGCGAAGCCCAGCGGGCCGTCGTCCGCCTTGACAAGCGTCCTGAAGTAGATGTTGATGCCCAGGAAGTCCGTCGGCGTCGCGATGACGTCCATGTCGCCCGGCTGGATGTCCGGGACGCCATCGCCGCGCGCCTCGAAGACGTCCTGGGGGTACCGGCCCGCGAACATCGGGTAGGTCCACCAGCCGTTGACGGCCATCCAGGCCTTCTCGGCCGCTTCCTTGTCCTCCGGGCTGTCGCCGGCCGGCCAGACGCAGGTGGGGTTGAGCACCAGGCCCACGACGATGTCCGGCCGGCAGGCCGCGCGCAGCGCGCGGACGGCAAGTCCATGCGCCAGCAGCACGTTGTGTTCGGCCCGGGCGACGACCTTGGGCGGCTCTTTCCTTCCCGGCGCGTGCATGCCGTTCGCGTAGCCGAAAGGGATGAAGGCCAGCGGCTCGTTGAAGGTCATCCAGTGCCGGACGCGGTCGCCCAGGCGCTCGGCGACGACCTGTGCGTATCGCTCGAAGTGCTGCGCCATCTCTCGCTCGGGCCAGCCCCCCTCGTCCTCGAGCGCCTGGGGAAGGTCCCAGTGATAGAGCGTGGCCCACGGCTTGATGCCGTGCCGCAGGAGGCAGTCCACGAGTCGGTCGTAGAAGTCCAGCCCGGCCTCGTTCACCCGTCCCTTGCCGTCGGGGATGACACGCGGCCAGGCGATGGAGAAGCGATAGGCGTGCAGCCCCAGCCGGGCCATCCGCTCGACGTCCGCCTCGTAGAGATGATAGTGGTCGGTGGCGACGTCGCCCGTGTGGCCTCCGAAGACCTTGCCGGGGGTGCGGCAGAAGGTGTCCCAGACGCTCGGCCCGCGGCCGTCCTCATTCGCGGCGCCCTCGATCTGGTAAGCGGCGGTCGCGCAACCCCAGACGAAACCGTCAGGAAAGCGCAGGAATTGCTCGGTCACGCGTCCCTCCCGTTCGCAAGGATGTGAGCGCTGGTTATGCGGGCGCCAACTTACACACCCGCCCTGCGGCTGTCAACGGGACGCGCCCGACGCCGCAGGCGCCACAGGCCCGGTGGA
>JAUVVP010000023.1 GCA_030604585.1 Planctomycetota bacterium
CGGCGGGCGAGGACGCTTCCGGCCCCTCGGCGGGGTAGGGCACGGGACGATAGGAGTTTGTCTATGGCGCGGGCAAGCGCAGGACGCCGGGCGAGCTGGGTCATGATGTTCTGCGCGGCGGCGGCTTCGGTGCTGATCGTTGCCGGGGCGGCGCATGCGCAGTGGCTCGGTCGGCTCATCTACCAGGAGAACTCCCTCTATCACCGGATATTCGTCTACCGGTACGGGTCCGTCGTGACGCTCCAGTTCGGCACGCGGCATCCCATGTTGGTTCAGAGCCAGGTGGACCTGGACAACATGCGGCGTCATGTGCAGGAGTACAGCGCCCTGGTCTTCTCCGGGCTGCTCTACCAGCCGGAGCCGAAGAGGATGCTCCTGCTGGGTCTTGGAGGGGGCGTGATCCCCCGGGAGATGCGCCATTACTTCCCGGAGCTTCAGATCGACGTGGTGGAGATAGACCCGGCGATCCCACCCGTAGCGGAGCGCTTCTTCGGCTTCCGGACGGACGATAAGCTGAGTGTGCACATCTCTGACGGCCGCATGTTCATCAGAAAGCAGCTTCGCAGTGACCCCGTGCCGAAGTACGACCTGGTCGTCCTCGATGCGTATAACAGCGACTACATCCCGTTCCACCTGATGACCAGGGAGTTCCTCGAGCAAGTGAAGGGCATTCTGGCCGACGATGGCGTGATCGTTGCCAATGTGCTCTATAACAGCCGCCTCTGCGACGCGGAGCTGAGGACCTTTCTGGCCGTCTTCGGGCGGTGCCAGGTGTTCATGGGCGCCTATTCTACGAACGCGATGTTGGTCGCGCCGGGGGCCTCTGCCCCAACGCTGACGGCAAAGGAGGCCGGCCTGCGGGCGATGGCGCTCCAGCGGAAGCACGGGTTCGCCTTCGACCTGACTACGGTGGCGATGCGCCTGCGCCCGAACACGCTTCCTGACCCGCGAGCGATAGTGCTGACCGACGACCAGGCGCCCGTCAACTGGCTGCGCTCGCAGGAGACGAGTAGAATGCCTGAGCCTTGAAACAGCGGGTGGGCGCTGCCGGCCCGACCAGGGCTCTGGACTGCGCCCCGACTGCTGAGATCCCCAGGTCCCCATGACGAAGTGAGGGGCGAGAGATGAGAGACAGGTCGAATGCCGGGGCTGTTTGGGCCGCATGTGTCGCACTGGTTGCGTTCGCGGCGTGCTCCGCCGTTGGTGCTCAGGAGGCACAGCGGCCGGTCAAGAGCTGGATTCACATCGCCCATTCCTCTACCAGCCGCACGTTAGTTGAGGGCGAAAGATGGGAGGTGCCCGTCGAGTACTACCTCGACCCCTCCGAGTACAAGGAGGGCACGACCCTGAACATCTGGGGCGCCGGCCCGTGGATTGACAACCCGGACGGGAAGTACACCGACAGCAGGCACCACGAATCCTATCCCGGGCTCAATGGGAAGGTCGGCGTCGAGCCCGGCACAGGGCGTCATACGTTCACGTTCACCGTGCCGCCGGCGCTTCCCCAGAACGCCGTCCTGCTCATCGTGAACTTTGCGGACGCCGCCGGGCGGGCCTGGCCCTGGCACGTGCGCCGCGGCAGGATGTGGTTCGTGCGCAAAGGGGGCTATTTCGAGCTCGAAACCGACAAGCCCGGCAACCTGTTCACCTACGACGAGCCGGTGCGCATCGTGGCCAGGCTCAAGAACGTGCGGGCCGCCGGCGCTCAGAAGGCCCTGGCCTACAAGGTCTACGACGCAACCGGCGCCGTCGTGGCCCAGGGGCAGGCGCCGTTCACTGTCGAGAGGGACGGCCAGCAGGTGCCGATAGACCTGACGCTGCAGAGGCGGGGCACGTTCCTGATCGAGGTGGAAGTGCCGGGCTGGGAGAAGCGCGAGACGACCTTCTGACGCATCCCGGACGTGCTGGCCATCACGGGTGGGGCTCCGACGCGCTTCGGCATGACCAACGTCGTCGCGCCCGGTCCGGCCGAGCGGACCGAGCAGTTGTGCCGCATCGCCCGGCGCCTCGGCCTGACCAGTTGTCGGACGATGCACAGTTGGTACGACCTCGAGCCGGGCCCGGGAGTCTACAAGCTCGATGCCTGGGAGGAGGCATTCGACATCGGCCGCAACAACGGGATAGATGCGTGGCTGTGCATCTACAACCCGCCGGCCTGGGCGCTCGTGGGTGCCGAGAGCGTGCAGTCCTACAAGGCCGTCCGGGTGGATTGGGACGCATGGCGCGACTTCGTCCGGACCGTTACCGTGCGGCTCAAGGGGAAACTGTACGGCTGGGAGTGGCTGAATGAGATCACGCCGGGAGGGACGGACGACCCCGTCCGGGACTACGTGACCATGTGCCGCATCGGCACCGAGGCGGCCAAGGCCGTGGACCCCGAGGTCGTCACCATCCTTGCCGGCGGGCTCTGGCCGCGCAGCTTCCGCATCGAGATGCTCAAGGCGGGCGTGGCGGACTACGTGGACGTGCTGCCCATTCACTACTCGAACGGCGGCGGCGTCGTCGAGGCACGGGAGGACCTGGCCTCCGTGGGCAGGGAGCAAGTGGTCGTCTGGGAGAATGAGTCCGCCAGAGGCGTCAACGCCTGGAACGTGCCGCCCATCGAAGAGCTCCAGAACACGACCCAGGCCAACTGGGTGCTGACGCAGTGGACGGACGAGCTGGCCGTGGACTGCGAGCGGATCATCTACTTCGGCGGCCACGGGGCCCCCGCCGGCAACTGGACCTATCTGCTCGGCGACCTGAGGCCGCGGCCGGTCGCTGCGACTCTGGCCGTCTTCACCAGCAAGATGTTCGGGGCCAGGCCCGTGGGCGTCTTCTCGCTGGGCGGGGCCGGGCTTTTCCATCTGTTCGAGCGGGACGGCCGGGCGCTGCTCGTCTGCTCGAGTTACGAAGAGGGCGAGCGGGTCGCCCTGCGCGTGGGGACGGACGAGGTGCGCATCACCGACTACCAGGGCAATGAGACGGCGCTGCGCTCAGAGGGCGGCGTTGCGCAGCTCGAGCTGGCGCCCATGCGCTACTTCCTCGAGGATGCCGACCTGGACGTGCTGAAGGCCTACGCGGTGCCCGAGGTCCTTACGCACAAGGCGGCGCTGAAGAGGTCGCAACTGGCGGAACTGCCCCGCGCCACCATGCTGTTGGGGAAGGAAGGCGAGCTGTTCGTGCGGCTCAGGAACCTCTACGACCGGGAGCTGAGCGGCACGGTCGCGATGGAACTCCCCCAGGGGTGGCCGGCGGGCCCGCCGATCCCCTTCACACTCGAACCGGGTGAGGAGCGCCTCCTCCCGGTCTCCGTGACCGTGCCCGACGGCGCAGCCCGCCAGGACTATCCGGCGGAGGCGGCCTTCGACTTCACGTGGGAGAAGCTGCCTGAGATCAGGAAGCCCTTTGCCATCTCGGTGCTCTCCGCCGACGTGCTGGGCAACCTGATCGGCAACGGCGGCTTCGAGCAGGCCGACCCGTCCGGCGCGGGCCCCGAGGGCTGGCAGGTCAACGCCAGGACCAGCCTCTGGGCCGCCCCCGAGGGACCTGCCCTCGGCCTGGGCGAGCGTCTCGTGAAGTTCACGAACTCCGAAGACTACGTCTCCATCGGGCAGACCCTGGAGCTGCGCGGCGGTCAGACCTATCTCTACACCGCCTGGCTGTGGAACAGGGGCATGCACGCCGGCTCCAACGTCTACCTGGGCATGGCCGACGGGACGACCAGGAGCCTCTACGACGTGCACGTCTTCACCGCCGGCGAGGGCAACCCCTACTGGCAGATGTACACCAGCCGCATCAAGACGTCGGCGAACCTGAAGACGGCCCGCTTCGCACCGCTGGGCAGGGGGGCAGGCTGGGCGCTGTTCGACAACGTCCGGGTGACCCTCTTCGAGGGGACCGACTTCGTGGCCGAGTGCCACAGGGCGCCCGCGCCGCCCCGCGTGGACGGCAGGCTGGACGATTGGGTGACGCGCTGTCCGATCCCCCTCGTAGGGCGGAACCAGCTCACGGTGGCCGACGAGGCCTACCAGTGGTCGCCCGAGAACATCAACGGCGTTGCCTACCTCATGTGGGACGACGCCAACCTCTACGTGGCCCTTCAGGTCCTGGACGACGTGCACCACGCGGCCGGCCGGGACGATTCGGTCGTCGAGGGCGACAGCGTGGTCCTGGCGTTCGACCCGACGAACCGCGGTCCCGAGGCCGAGGCGAAGGCGTTCGCCTACTACGTCTCATCGGCCGTGCCGGGCGGCGGCAGCGGGGTCCACACGGTCTACCGGCCGGAGGCGCATTCCGGCGGCCTGCGGACGGGGCACCTGTTCCGGGACTCGTCGGTCTACGAGATGGCGATAGAGCGGGCGGAGGGCGGGTGCGTCTACGAGATGCGGATTCCGCTGAGCGAACTCGGCGGGATACCGGCCGTGGAGGGCGGCAAGTTCGGCTTCTCGGTGCAGCTCAACGACAACGACGGGGATGGCCCGGCGGCGCACATGAACTGGGGCGGCGGCATATCGCCGGCGTGGCGCCCGGCCAACTTCGGCGTCGTCACCCTCGTGCAGTAGGAGGGCGGGGGACCGGTCGGCCCGTCCCCCCGGCCCCCGCCTCGTACCTGCGCTGCGCTCACTTGCCGGGCTGGATGTCCTGGGCGACCATCAGGCCGAATCCGTTCACGTCCGCCATGCCGAAGATGCGGAACCCCCAATCCTGGTCCTGGGGCGGCCCATCCACGGTGGCACCGTTCTGCACCGCCCGCTCGTAGACGGCGTCGACGTCGTCCACGTGGACCATGGCCGTGAAGTGCTTGTCGCCGGTGTTGTAGGGGGCTGCATCAGCGCCGTACCGGCTCAGGTTCATCCCTCTGAACGGCGCGTCGGGCCTGCCGGCGTCATCCGCACTGGGCAGATGCACGCTGCCGAACGTGCAGCGGCCCTCCTCGTCATAGGCATCGTAGTCGGCCTTCCAGCCGAGCACGCGCTCATACCACTCGGCCGTCGCCTCGATGTCAGGGCCCCAGAAGATGCTCTCGATCTTCTCGACAGAATACATCACAGCGTCCTCCCAAGCATCGCTGCGCGCAGAGATGATGCCGGCCATCGCTGCACCCCCGAGGGCGCACGCCGGCACAGTGAGCTTCCTCTTCTCGACCCGACCATGAGCTGCCCTCCTTACCAATCTACTGCGGAATCCGCTGCACGCGCCTGCCCCGGAAGAAGCGCCCCGCGAGTCCTGACCTGCGGTTAAGCAAGCCGCAGGCCACTCCCGCGCTTGGCTCCGCCGCCGTTGACGAAGCGGCTTGTAATCCGGTCAAGTTCGGCGGCCTGATCATCGGTCAGGCCGGTGTCCACCGGCTCCGCCGCCAGTTCCGACGCCAGGTCTCCGGCGCGTTCCGTGAGGCTCCTGCCGCCGTCCGCCACCCACTGCTCCCTGCGCTGACGCCAGAGCAACGCCGGCATGTGGAGCTCCGACCGGTGGTGCCGGAGCGTGTGGTCGTGCTCCAGGAACGAACCGGCAATGCCCACAGACCGGCAGACGTCCAGCGCGAGCGATTCGTCGTTCACCTCAACGCCACGCATGAACCGCCGCACGTAAGAGATCGCCTCGTTGTCGATGACGGCCTGCGCGGGCGAGATGGTCATCTGCGACTCGAGCTGCCCCACGCCCCAGATGAGCGAGACGCCGCTGGCCATGTGCGCGTGGAAGCCGAGCATCTTCTCCAGGGCGGCCTGTTCGTCGGGGCACATGGACTCCGTCGACACCCACGAGGCCGAGGGAAGCCCGTAGAGCCGGCCCATCGCTGCCGAGATGTCCGCCAGGATGGCGTTCTCCGGCCCGCCGGTGACGGCCAGCGCCGTGCGCATGTCCATCACGTGCGCCAGCCCCAGGTTGTATATGCAGGGCCGCCCCGGCTCCAGGAGCTGGTTGACCACAATGCCGGCCAGGATCTCTGCGTTCCCGACCGCTGCAGAGCCGGCAAGCGTTACCGGTCCCGACACACCTGCCATGGGCTCGCCGTTGACGGTGGTCGGGATGCCGTGCCCGGCCGTGCGCCGGAAGATCTCCAGCGCCAGCTCCGTCCATCGCAGCGGCCCGTGCGCGGTGAAGCCCACGCTGAACCACGGGTGCTCACCGACCACGCCCTTCATCTCGACCAACGCGTCCGCGCCACCGGGCGTGGAGCACAGCACGCGCACGTGCTTGGCCGTGTTGTGCGCGATGACGTTCAGCCCCACGACGTCACGCGCGCCGGGCGGCACGTCGTCCAACGAGACGCCGACGACGCCATGCACGCTCTCAAGCTGACCCAGGAGCCGGGCCGTCTCGGCCATGTCTGACGAGGTGAACGGCCGGTGCTCGCCCCTGCGCCAGACGTAGAGCCCCGGGCACGACCAGAAGACGGGCTCGCACTCCGCGGTAAGGACCGTTTCGTTTCCTCTGCGGTCTGTCAGCACCACTTCCCGGGGGCAGGCTGCCAGGCACTCCTCGACCATCTGTCGCGGAAGCCTGACGTCCCCAGTGGTGCAGCCCCGTCCGGCCCCGTTGTCAAGGAGCAGATCGAGCACGGCGTCATGTTCGATCCTGACCCCAGGATCCGCCAGCAAGGAGAGCGACGCTTCGTGAATCCGTGCCGCCGAGTCTGTATCCATGCGGAGTCCCCAAGCACTGCGCCTATCTGGCGCCGTCACTGGCTGGCCGACCTGCTTCCCACATCCCCTATGACGTCCCCTACCCTCGTCCGGGTCCGTGGTCCGACTGGCCCAACGGGAGCGTGCCTGTCTGCCCGATTATACGCCATGACCTGTTGTCATCCAGTGAACTCTTCATGCGCTATGATCTTGTCCTTCGCCTTGCTGAACATGTCCAGCACCTCCCCCCGCCACGACCTTGCTGAGCGCCCACGGCTGCAAGTCCTTGAGATCGGGGGAGTCCTCTCTGAATAGCTTCCACCTGGCCTCGTCTCGCAGGGATGGTGCGAGACCAGTGCAGACCTTCCAGGCCATCTCGGTGCCGCGGAGAATGTGCGGATTGGAACAGGGCGGAAGTGGACAGGATGAGGTCACATTGCCTGGGGAACGCGATGCAGGCCAGCGGTTGATTCCTTGTAACTCCCGCTGGCCCTGGAGGTCAGGTTGGTACCCCCTCGGGGACTCGAACCCCGGACTCACGGATTAAGAATCCGTCTTGCGGGCACGCCAGAAGACCATATTCGGCACTCTCAGGCCTTGTTGTTTTCTCTCGTTGCTATCATTTCGCTGGTTTTGCTATCACCGCTGCTGTCAGCCGGCCTAGGACACGCACCAGAGGGACCTTGGGAGATTCTTCGCCTTTTTCTCGTACTCCCAGGCGTTGGAGTGACAACGCCACAATGGTTTGTCCTCTGAGGAAGCCGAAGACAAGCAGCTCACTGTTCCGAACCCCGCCTTGCCGAACCGATTTGTTTCGGTGTTACACCTCTGCGCTCTTGCCCGCCCTGGCCCGTCAAACTGTCCTGCAGGTGCTGCGCTCCTCAAAAAACGTCATTGGGGGGCTCTTGCTGGTTCACCTCCTCTGCCGGAATGGAATTAGCTTTTCTGCACCAAGCAAGCCATTCCTCCACGGCGGTGCCTGGTCGGCGATCTGTGTCAGGGCCTCGGGCACCGCAGCATAGCGTCCACGGTACGCTACACGCAGGTTCCCACCGAAGCGCTGAAGGCAGCCCTCGAGGCGGTGTGACCGACACGAGCAGATCGAACCCCACCCGACCGCCTGTCAGGGCGAGCAACTTATGACGTGCAACAGTTCAATATAAGGTGCAGAGAGGGGGTGTTGGCCTATAGCGACCTTTCTGGCTTCTGTCTTAACTGTAATGCCTTATTCGGCAAAGCCTTAGGACTTCTGGCGCCTACTGATCAAGTCCCAAGAATGTCGCACCTTTTGGGACATTGGTGGCGATGTGTGATCTGGAGGTCCGATTACGTAACTTATCGGACCTCAGCAGGTCGGAGGCCGCGAGCGCCCAGGCGTTACTCGCAGGCGTTGACAACCGACCCACGCGGCCGGTGATGGCCCTGCAGCGGGCCCTGAGGTCCGACACAGGAACGATGCGTGGCAGCGCCCTGTTCCTATCCCAGGCAGCACGGCTGACGCTACGGACTGTAGGGACCGCGGGAACTCGCCTGCTGGCGCGACCACGTACCGGCGCCGTCAGTACCCCAGTCTGTAGAAGAGCCAGCTTGCGGCGCGGTTTGCCAGGGACGGATTCTCGCCCGTGCGCACGAAGAACGTCTGCCGCAACGGCACTGTGAGCCTCCTCAGTGCTCGGATGTGCAGAGCCCTGCTCTTGTGCGGGAAGCGCGTTTCGTCCATCTGGGCGCACGCCGAGTAGAGCAGGTTGCCGAAGTGGTAGTCCGCATCCAGCCCCTTGTGCGTGAAGAGCGTCAGAGCAACGGGGACGTTCAGCCACGGCCGGTATGGATTGCCGTCACCGACCAGCCTGATCTCGGGCTTGCCGAACTCCTCCACGGCGAGTTTCATGTACTCGCTGATCATGGGATCGATGCCCATCTTCGTTGCGGCAACCCAGTCCACGGCCACCAGATCGTCCCCGCCGATGATGGTGTGCGTCCGGTTGGGTCGGGGGTCTGCGAATATCCCGAAGGGGCCGTCAGCACTCAGGTAGGCATCCACAAGGCCGAAGTGCACGGGGAAGGCGCTGAGGTACTCGATGGTCGTGTGATAGATGCCGCGATCGCAGTGGTACTCCTTGAACTTGTCGGCCAGCGGCAGGGCACCATAGATGTTCTTCAGCGTCAGCGTGTAGTAGGCATACGCATGCGTCTTGTTCTTCGCGAACGAGATGCGGAAGTCCGCGTCCCGCCATGCGCGGGAGATCGGATGATCGCCCAGGTGCGGCCCGAGATGTCGCCGCTCGACGACATCCTCGGTCATGTCGATGATCTCATAGCCGCCGCTCCCGTCATAGCCCAGGTACTCGGCGACGTCACATACGCCTCGTCCTTCGAAGTACTCGCCGTAGGTGCTTTGAGCCTCGACCACGGATACCCTCTCCACCCCCAAGCGTCGCAGCCTTCCTGCCAGGTCGGCCACCAGCTCGGGGTCGGTGAAGGTCGAGACGTCGTCCCTGTTGTAGGCGAACATGAAGTTAGGCTTGATGACGACCGAACAGTCGGCCGTCGCTTTCCCTGTGGCGGCCAGCCTTTCCTTGACGAGTGCGTCGAACCCCGTCTCGTCCAGCACCCTGTCCAATGCGGCGAGTTTGTCCTTGCCCGCGATTGAGGCCACGGTCGCCTTCCTGTCCGAGCCAATGGCCTCAAGCCTCATCCGGGTCATGTCCTCTTCGAGCGCAAGACACTCCGCGCCGCTCGGGTCACGGACCACTACGATGCGGCGCTGGAACACGGCAGTCGGGAAGTGGTCGTTGTTCACCTCGACAACAGGATCGCCTACCTTGACGAACAGGGAATCTGCCGACTGGTCGTCGCCTCTGCGGCCAAGCGTCGTCACCGTCAGCTCGCCGCCTTCCATCAGCATCTCTGCTGAGGAGGCGCGTTGGATGACAGCCCCCAGCCAGGCGTCCAACCGATCCTTGGCCCAGCGCTGACGTTCGTTGCGCAGCGTACGGGTGTGTATCTGGACACGGGCGGCCCGGCGTTCGGGGCGGACGGCGCAGATGTAGCCATAGAGCAGCGTGGGCTCCTTGACGTTGCGGAACACAGACCGTTCTGCCTCGCCGAAGGTCTGGGCGGCGTCGACCTCATACTGGTCGACCTCATCCTCGGGCAGTCCCTCTCCTCCTGAGCGGGTGATGGCCAGCCGCCCCGAGCGAACCGCCACCGTGTGCGGAGCAATGTGCATGCCCAGCGGCTGTGCGGAAGACAGGATCTGGCGCAGCGTGGCGGTCAACGGGGCAGACAGCTTGCCGAGGAGCTTGCTCATCACAGGGAACGGGAAGGACACGCTCCCGTAGGGATGCGCATCGAAGGTGATGTCGAGCTCCGCGTGATGCGTGGGGTGGCTCGCCGTTCCGTCGTGCATCTGCGAAAACGACATGCTATGGCCGTTCCCGATGGCGAAGAGCGGACCGCGGTAGCGATAGGTGCCGTGCTCCACGTCCAGCCGCAGCCCCTCCAGAACGCGGTCGGTGACGCAGTACCTCTCGTAGCCGCTCTCGGCGTCCCCAATGACGAGCAACACGTCCCAGAACGTCTCGCCGTCGCCCCAGGGGAACCCTCTCTCGTGCGCGCCGGACACCAGGAAGAAGGGCCGTCGACGCCCCTGGCCATCTACGACGCCGGAGAGCACCAGGTTCTCGTACTGGGTGTCATAGACAAGTCGAATGTCCTGGAGGTACTCGGTCCGCAACGCGCCGTAGGCAAATGAGGCAAAGGCACTGTAAGCAGCCGCCTTCTGCCACACGGAGACCTGCCCAACGACCTTCATGGACGCAATGAGCGACGGACCATCCGACAGCTTGAAGCGCAGCTCACTCGCACCGTAGACGGGCGACTGGTCGTCCTCGCCGCGGTATATGACTGTGAACAGCCGGGTCATGTCCTCGACCACGTCCACCTTGCCGGGATCGTCGTGGATCTCCTTGTGACCGCGCAGGAAGTAGGCCGTGCCGGCCGCGTCCGTGAACCCAAAGGCATAGACCATCTCACGCATCCCGCTCGCAGGATCGAGCGAGAACAGGTTGAAGCGCCCGTCACGTATGGGGTACGGGCCGCCGAGCGATGAGCAGGTCACAGTTCCGGAGAGCTGTGCCCTGTGGTCGCTCACATTCAGGAAGCGACTCAGATCGTCGATAGCGATGCGCACGTCGAACCGGATGCTCGTTCCCGCCTGCTCTCCGCGCGCGGCTCCCCGGCGCGGGTCGCTCTCGCCCACTCCCAGCCAGCCGGACATCGACTCATCGAACTGCAGTCCCACGCCCTCCAGGATGCTCATGCTTGGCCTCCCTTCCTCGACAGGTCGCCATGCCGGTGACCGCCGCCAACACGCCGGGGGCCGCCGGGCCCCCTACTTCGGATCACAGATGGCCACGCCACGGCCCTGTAGTGACCGGGAACGGAACACGCCCGGTCGCTACCCGTTCCCTGAGCCCAGCCTGGCGCTGAGGTGCGTCTTACGTTCAGACACGGCCTCTGCGGCAAGCTGGGAGAAGGTC
>JAUVVP010000061.1 GCA_030604585.1 Planctomycetota bacterium
AGCGCGGCCCTCCAGGATGGCCCGGGCGAACTCGTCCACCTCCCCGTAGTAGCCGAGCAGGAAGAGGCCCTTGTTATAGAGCTGGCCGAGTGAGAACTCCGGCTCCCACACGGCGCTGACGTCCTCCACGGTCCCCGTGTAGAAGCTCGGCGCATCGCCGTAGCCCAGCGGCGGCGACCTGTGCAGCGTGACCCGCAGGTTGTTCTCGACCGTGATGTGGCGGCCGTGCTCGGAGACGATCAGCGTCCTCTCCATGCCTCCGTTCAGCGACGCGCCGCACGTCAGGGCAACCGAAGCTATGCCGCCGGACTCGAAGCTGAAGGTCGCCAGCCCGGCCCCGCCCGCGCCCCGCTCGTAGTAGAGCGTCTTCGGCATTCCCGCCAGGTATACCAGCAGGGAGACGGGATGGCAGATGTGGTCCAGGAAGCCGGCCACCGACCCGACGGCCTCCCCCCGCCCCAGGAAGGCGTCGAACTCCTCCTTCGTCGGCACGCGCTGGGGATACTGGAGGCTTAGCTGCGAGAAGGGGCCGAACTGCTCGCCCGACATCAGCTCCTTGGCCTTCTCGTTGGCCGGGAAGAACATCTTCTTCAGCCCGACCAGCACGTGCCTGCCGCTCTGGCGGGCCGCCGTCTGCATCTGCTCGATCTCGGCGCACGATGCGGCGGGCGGCTTCTCGATCCAGACGTGGCAGCCCGCGCGCAGGCAGTCCACCGTCAGGGAGGGATATGTCGGCCGGCCGGTCCCATCGCAGCCGGTGACGATGAAGACCGCATCGAGTTCCTCACCGGCGAGCATATCCCGGTAATCGGTGTAGAAGGACCGGGCGCCGAACTGCGCGGCGAAGGCGCGCGCCCTGCCCTCATCCAGGTCGCAGGTCGCCACCAGGTCCACGGGCGCGAACTGGAAGGTGGGGTAGATGTTCCTGAACGAGTGAGACCCGCAGCCGATGAAGCCGGCCCGTACCTGCGGCTCGTCCGCGAGCCTGCCGTGGAAGTCGATCCTCATGCGCGCTCCGCGGAGCATCCCCTTGCGCGCCCCCTCACGCTGCACTCTTGTAGCACTACGCCAGGGGCTTTGCAAAGCGAAAAAGGAAAAAGGGGGACAGTCCAATAGTGTTCGGCCGGGTTATTGCTTGCGGGAGGATAGTGCGGCGAAGGCGGTAGTCAAAAGGATTCGGTCTGCTTTGGGGCTCCAGGCGAAGGCTCAAAGAATGGGCCCAAGAAACACTATCGCCTTTGCCGCACCGCAGCCGAGTTTTCCTCGTGAGCGGTTCAGCTGTTTTTCTTTGAACCCTCTTTCGCCTTCAGCTTAGCCAGCTGACGGACCACGTCCTGTTCGTCGGCCCAGCCTTGCAGATACAGTACCATCAGCTCATAGGCCCGCTTGTTGGGCCGCATGCCTGTGCACTCCGCCAGAAGCAGGGCGGCTATAAGCGCGCAGTAAAGCTGAATGGTCACCCCTTGGAGCGACTCACTGATAAGATGGCGGCAGGCCAGGAGGCACTTGAGCATCCGGAAAAAGAGCTCGACCTTCCAGCGGTGCCGGTAAATGAGTGCGATCAGGTCGGCCGGCAGGTCCAGCCGATCGGTGGCTATAATGAGTTCAAAGCCGCCCCCGGGCTCCCTCGTGCTACGCAGCGAAGCGCTGCTTCGCAGAGTAGTATTGAAGGAGGTCTTCTTGGAACTGGGGCGCTTGCGCCGATAGCCGCCTGCCTGGCAAGGATCGCCCGGCACCCTGACCCTGACCAGACGCAGCGGCACATGGAGCCTGTTGCGCGTCTGCTCAGTGGAGCCCAGCTGCACGATTCCGTCCCAGACAACGCCGGCCTGCCGCGCAGCGGCGCTCAGCTCTTTGTGTTCCAGCACTTCGTAGACTGTATTTGCGTGCAGCCGAACCACAAAAGAGCTCTGCGCCTCCACGATGGCCTGAAACAGCGCGAAATCCCGATACCCGCGGTCCAGCACATAGAGGCGCCCCGGCTCCAGATTGGCCCTCAGGCGTTCGGTTTCCGGGCTGTTTGCCGCCGTCACCTCCACCTGCACAGGCACTTCTTTGAGCACCTCCAGCTGCACGTGTGCCTTGGCGGCTCGGTGATGATCGCTCAGCCACAGTGCCCAGCTCATCCGGGGAAGCGCCCGCAAAAGAGTACCGTCAGCCACGGTCAGAACCTGATTAAGCTCCCTGAGCCGAGGATCGGCCGGCCTGTGGGGCGCCCGCCTGGCCAGCTTACGAAACACTCGGGCCAAAAGCTCCGGGTCGAAAAGCCTCACCGACTCCGACATCGAGCCAAGGCTCATGCGCCGCAGCCCAAGCGCCTTGCACACTTTGGGCAGCTCGCTGACTGCCTGGAGCCCGCGCAGGCTGGTGATGGCGGGATTGAAGAAGTAAAACAGGACCAAGGCGGCATAATCGTCGTAGTGCAGCCGGCGGTTCGGATGCCCGGCACAGTGGTGCAGGGATTTCAGAAGCCGGCGTACACGCCGGAAGAACCTGTAACCCCGCAAATCCTCCTGGCGCATGCGCCTGCGGCGGGGATGCGTTGGCCGGCTGGCCTCTTGAGGGGCACATGTAATTGATCTGCACATGCCCACAGGCTATCTGGCCGCGAAGGCCCAAATCAAAGATAGCAGAACATTCCCACTGCAACTACCGGGCCGAACACTATTGGGGACAGTCACCTTTTTTCCCCAGCGTGTGGCGCATCCTTCGAGTGCTCATGCAGGTTCAGGAAAAAAGGTGCCTGTCCCCCTTTCTACTCTCGTTGACAAACCAGGCGCCGTAGGTTACGGTTATCGGCTCCGATACGCCAACCAATCTCCTTCATGGGAGCAGTTCGCAATGGCCAGATCAGTCAGAGTGGGATTCATCGGAACGGGCGGCATCGCCACGCGCCAGGCGAAGCGGCTTGCGCAGCTCGAGGACGTCGAGATCGTGGCGGGCGCCGACGTCAGTGAGGAGAACCTGAAGGAGTTCGCCGAGAAATACGAAGTGCCGAACACCTATGCCGACTACAACGAGATGCTCCAGCTTGGGGAACTGGACGCCGTCAGCGTCTGCACGCCCAACTACATGCACAAGGACCCGACCGTCGCGGCGCTGAAGGCCGGCAAGCACGTGATGGTCGAGAAGCCGATGGCCATGAACGCCGCGGAGGCGCAGGAGATGGTGGACGCGGAGCGCGCCGGCGAGGCCACGCTGACCATGGGCTTCCAGTACCGGCTCGGCCCGTCCGCGCAGGCGATCAAGCGACTGGTTGACGAGGGCCGGCTGGGCAAGGTCCTGTTCGCGCGCTGCCAGGCGCTGCGCCGCCGGGGCATCCCGAGTTGGGGCGTGTTCGGGCAGAAGGAACTCCAGGGCGGCGGCCCGCTGATTGACCTGGGCGTCCACATCATGGAGTGCGCCCATTTCCTGATGGGCGAGCCGAAGCCCACAGCGGCCAGCGCGCAGATGTTCACCTACGTGGGCAACAGGCCGCCCGAGGTGATCTGCCCCTGGGGGCCCTGGGACTGGGAGACCTACACCGTGGAGGACCTGGCCATCGGCCTCATCCGGTTCGAGAACGGCGCCGTCATGTCGGTCGAGGCGAGCTTCGCGGCGCACCTGGACAAGGACGTCTTCAACGTGCAGTTGATGGGCGAGAAGGGCGGCTGCCTGCTCGACCCGCCGACCGTCTACACGGACGAGGCGGGCCTGATGGTGAACATCGAGCCGGCCTTCGCCGGGCACTGGCAGGCCATGGACCACAAGATAGACGACTGGATAGCGCGCATACGGGGCGAGAAGGAGACCCAGTGCCCCGCCATCGCCGGTCTGAACATCCAGAAGATGCTCGACGCCCTCTACGCCAGCGCCGAGGCCGGCAAGGAAGTGGCGATAGAGTAGCCGCCAGCTACCCTGGGTAGCCCCGGGCGTCCCGCCCGGGGCCTCCGGCGGCGAGACGCCGCCGGCTACCCGGTTCGGGTGCATGCCGGCATCCCGAACGTCAGGCAAGCACGTAGACCGGGGCGACGCCCGTGTCGGGGGTTGAGAAGTTGACCTTCTCGCCGCGGAAGACGCGGCCGTAGACCGGGCCGATCGTGATGTCGCCTTCGTGGGCGGCGGCCAGCACGCGCACGTCGAAGCTCAGGTCCGAATCTGCCGACCACCGCCCCGGCGCGAAATGGCCCTGCACAACGCTATCGCCGTCCAGCATGCGCCGGCGCAGGATGTGGCCGGTCTGCTGAGACGAAGAACCGGGACGTAGGACGGTGACGCCGCGGCCGCCTCCCCCGAGCACGTCCTTCACTACGAGGGTCAGCCCCTGCTCGAGCATGTAGTAAGCGGCCGGCTCGATATGCCTGTCCAACGGGTGCGACCAGAGGATGTTCTCCCGGATGACCTTGCTCTCCGCTTCGTCCGGCTGCAACCACTCCCGCGCCGCCGGGTCAGCCAGCACCCAGAGGAATCCCTTGTTGGTGTAGAGGAACATGTCGAGCGGCGGGAAGGTCTTGAGCCCGCCCACCGCCGCGGCCTCAAGCAGCGGCGAATCCTCGGCCAGGGCCGCCCAATCGGCCAGGTTCTCCTCTACGTAAAGGAGGTCCACGCGCTGGCCGTCGCTCAGGTGGAGGCCGTCTGTCCGCAGCGCCAGGTCGCGCTCGTGGCAGAGGGGGATGCTCAGGCCGGAGCGTTCCTCGACGCGGCGGGCCAGCCCCTCCACCTCGTCCACGTTGAACATGTCCTCGTTGTTGAAGCCGCGCAGGAACGCTATCACCCCGGCCTCGGGGTCGTGCAGGGGCTTGAGGCCGTGCTCATAGAGGAACGAGGCGAACTCCGTCTCGGCGGGGCGCTCTATGCTGCCCAGCCGCTCACGCAGCAGGGGATAAAGCGCCTCGTCCGCCAGCCGCGCGTAGTGCCCGTAGCCGACGGCGCAGTTCAGTTCGATGACCTTAATGGAGCCGCCGGCCAGGTGCATGTCCGCTGCGAAGAAGATGCCCCGCCGCGGAGAGCGGGACGGCAACAGGGCACGGAGGTCCACCGGGATGAAGCGCAGAAGTCGTGCTGCGAACTTCTCGTCCTCGGCCGCCCTCCTCGCCTTACGCAGCAGCTTCGCGAGCGCCGTCACCACGTCGTAGACGCGCCCTAACTCCGCGCGCGTCAAGAAGATGGGATAGGGCGAGGCAGCGGGAACGCCGGCCAGCGCAGCGCGGGCGTCGTCCAGGACTTCAGCCACGTATCGGCCCGTCACGTCCCTGCGCCGGTCGCGTTTGGACAGCACGGCGGCGTGGGACTTCACCTGCCCGATCAGTGCCCCTTCGGCCTGGGGGAAGCAGGCCTCCAGCCGCTCGCGCTCGTCCGGCTCGAGATCGGAGAGCAGGAAGTCCGCCACCGAGTCGTAGTCGCCCTTGCGGGCCGAGCCGACGCCCAGCTTGACGCGGAAGAACCCCACCTCGCCGGCCGCTGCGAGGATCGCCCGGACGCCGTTGTGGCCGCCGTGCCCGCCCTTCTGGCGTCCCCTGACGGTGCCCATGGGCAGGTCAAGGTCATCGTGGGCGATGGCGTACAGGTTGTCATCGGCGCCGTAGCGCTTCAGCAGGGGGGCAACCAGGCGCCCGCAGTCGTTCATCGAGGTGGCCGGCTTGACCAGCAGCGCAGCCATGCCGGCGATCCGGCCCTCCGCCGCGACGGCCTCGACTCCCTGCATCGGCTCAAAAGGCGCGAAGCCGTGTCGTTCCCGCAGGTAATCGCCAAAGAGGCTGCCGGCGTTGTGTCGCGTCCCGGCGTAGGCAGGCCCCGGGTTGCCCAGGCAGATCAGGATGAGACGGGGTTCGGTTCCGCCTGCCGCTCGCAGCTCGTCGGGACGGGGTTGGGTTCGGTCCATGTCTTTCCCGAGTATGTTTCCATCACCACGCCGTCGCCCTGGCGTCCCTTCAGGTACTGGTAGTTGAGGGGCACCTTGCCGTGAGGCGTGTCGAGCACGTACTGCGGGATGGCGAAGCCGGTCGTGCGCCCGCGCAGGCCGCGCACGATCTGCACCCCCCGCTCTATCTGAACGCGGAAGTGGACCGTGCCTTTGAGCACCTGACATTGGTAGAGGTAGTACGGGCGCACGCGCGCCGCGACCAGCCGCTCGCCCAGTTCCTTCAGCACGGCGGTGTCATCGTTGACGCCTTTGAGCAGCACGCTCTGGTTGCCCATCGGGATGCCGGCGTCCACGATGCGGGCGCAGGCGGCCACCGCCTCGGGCGTCAGCTCCTTGGGGTGGTTGAAGTGCGTGTTGATCCAGAAGGGCTGATGCCGGGCGAGCCGCCGGCACAGATCCTCCGTTACCCGCGAAGGCAAGGTGCACGGCGTGCGGGTGCCGATGCGCACCAACTGCACGTGCGGTATCGCGTGGATGCGGGCGACTATCTCCTCGATCTGCTCGTCGGGCATCAGCAGCGGGTCGCCGCCGGTGAGCAGCACGTCGCGGACGGCCGGCCGGCTGCGGATGTAGTCTATGCCCTCGGCCAGGTTGTCGTCATCGAGCGGGCACCCGGCCGTGTCCACCATCCGCTTGCGCAGACAGAAGCGACAGAACGTGGCGCAGACGGAGCTGACCAGGAACGCCACGCGGTCCGGATAGATGTGGATCAGGTTCTTGACGGGCGACTGGTCTTCTTCGTGGAGCGGGTCCCAGACCCCCAGCTCGTCATGCAGCTCCTGAACGCGCGGCACCACCTGGCGCCGCACCGGGCAGTCGGGGTCGTCCCGGTCCATCAACGAGGCGTAGTAGGGGCTGATGCTCCAGTTGAAGACGCCCTCGATGCGCGCCAGTCCTTCCCGCTCGTCGGGCGTCAGGTTGATGTATTGCTCGAGCTGCTCAACAGTGGTGACACTGTTGCGCAGCTCTTCCTGCCAGTCGTTCATACGCCGGACTCCTTGTGCGTCGGTATCGCTCCAGCGCCAGGTCCATGATGGCGCCGATCAGGTCCGTATGGCTGTAGCCCGCGGCGGCGGCCAGCACCGGGAAGACGCCGTAGTACGGGCTGAGCCCGGGCAGCGGGTTGATCTCGAGGAAGTGGGCCCGGCCCCCCTCGTCCAGGAGGTAGTCCACGCGGGCGAAATCCCGCGCTCCGATGAGGTCGTAGACCCTCCGTGACCAGTTGGCCAGCCGCTCCGCCAGCCCCTTGGGCAGTGGGCACGGGCAGGTGATCTGCCGGTCGTGCTTCTCTTTGGCGCGGGCCGAGTACATCCCGTTGGAGGTTGTGACCTTCCCCGCCGGCAAGACCTCCGCCTGGCCGTTGCCCAGCAGCCCGACCGTAACGTCCACGCCCCTGACGTAGTGCTCCACCAGGCAGGGCTGCTCGTAAAGGGCCACGTGGTGGTCCACCAGGGCGGGCAGGTCCTGCGGATCGTGCACCAGGCTGTCCGGCCCGATGCCGACGCTTGAGCCGCCGAAGTTCGGCTTGACAAGCACGGGGAACTCGAGTTCGCCGCGCCGCCCGGCCGCTTCGGCGCCCGATTCGAACACGGCCGAACGCGGCGTGCGGATGCCAGCCCCGGCCGCCAGCCTCTTCGTCAGGGCCTTGTTCAGCGAGATGCCGAGCGTCACCCCGTCCGAGCCGGTGTAAGGGATGCCGAGATGGTCCAGCACGATCGGGACTATGGACTCGCGCGACGGGCCTTCGCGCCCCTCGGCGATGTTGAGCGCCAGGTCGGGCGCTTCTCGTCTCAGGTCCTCCACCAGCGACGCCCGCAGCGGGATCGGCACCACCTCCTCGCAATGCGCGGCCATCGCCGCCAGCAGGGCTTCGATGGTCTCGGGCGATTCATACTCCGCCTCCACCCAGGATCCATCGCCCCGCGCCGTGACCTCGTCGTATATCAGCGCCGCCTTCATCCCTGTATTCTCTCCCTGAAGCCGTTCAGCTTGCCGACCACCTGCTCCTGGTCAACGAAGTAGAAGACGCTGCAGCCGTCCTTCTCGAAGCCGACCAGGCCGGCGGTCTTCAAGATGTTCATGTGGTGCGACAGGCAGGGCTGCGACACGCCGAGCCTCTGTGCCAGCTCACAGACGCAGAAGGCGCGCTTGTCGTTGTTGCTGGGCAGCATGCTCAGCAGCCGCAGGCGCAGCGGGTCGGACAGCGCCTTGAATACTGTGGCGTACTCGCCGAGGTCAGACATATCTCCCTCCTGCTCCTGTGGGCGGATCGGTTCGCGAGGATGGAAAGGCTTCCGCTACTGCCGGCTGGTCCCCGACTGGAAGGGCCGCCCCCGACCCCCGCCGCTCAACCCGCCCCGTGCGGCATTCATTCAAGTA
>JAUVVP010000250.1 GCA_030604585.1 Planctomycetota bacterium
CCGCCGCCAAGGTGGTGGCATCCCTGGGCTTTCCGCAGAACTACTCGCTGCTCTTCCCCGTCGCGATCGTCTTCTTCGTGACGGCGCTGGCTTCGTTCGCCGCCGTTCGCGAGCCCGAATCGCTCACGGCGCCCCACGAAGGACTGAAGAGGGGCGACGTGTTGCGGCGATTCCGGCATTCGCTGGCCGAGAAGAACTTCCGGAACTACCTGATCGGCAGGATCCTGATGTCGCTCGGCGCGGGAGCCGCCGCCTTCTACGCCGTTCATTTCAGCAGCGCGGACAGCGGCGGGCTGACCGAAGGCACGGTCATCGGGCTGAGCGCGCTGCTGGGCGTGACCCAGTTTCTGGCCGGCTATCCGCTCGGCCGCCTCGGGGACAGGGCAGGCCACAAGGTCGGCGTCGTCCTGGGCGCCGTGGCGCAGGTGGCCGCGATCCTGGTGGCCTACCTCGGCCAGGGCGCCCTGGCCTGTGGCCTCTCTTTCGCCCTGGTCGGCATCGCGTGGTCGGCCTCCTGGGTCTCTCACGTCAACATGCTCTTCGAGACCTGCCCCCACGACAGCCGGGTTGCGCACATCACCCTGAGCAACATCGTGCTCGGACCCGTCCTCTGGCTCGTGCCCGTGGCCACGGGCTGGATGATCGGGCACGTCGGCATGAGGACGGGGATCGGGCTTACGCTCATCCCCACGCTGCTCGGCATCGCCTGGCTGGCGCTTGTGGTAAGGGAGCCCAGGGACATAGCGCTGGGTAGGCAGAACCGGGATGCGGCCGAAGCCGCCTGAACGCGTGCGTCATGGATGTTTGTCCAGCCATGCGACATTGCGTTGACTGAGGAGGCAGTGCAATGGCCAATGAGGTGTCGGCCCGATGAACCCCGAGGAACGCGCCAACGCCCTGAAGGTCACGGCCACCGACGGCCTGCACGGGACCGGCATGGGCTTTGTCGCGCTGCTGACGGTGCTGCCGCTCCTGTTCAGCAAGCTCGGGGCGGGCAAGGTTGAGATCGGCGTGCTCAGCGCCATCGGCGTTGCCGGCTTCATCCTGGGCCAGCCGCTCGGCATGCTGGTGCTCGGGCGCAGGCGGCGCACCAAGCACTTCTTCGTGCGCTGGGTGCTGTTCGCCTGGACGGGCACCCACCTGGCGATGGCGGCAGTCCTTTACTTCCTGGCGCCTGGCGCGCCACCGCTCTGTCGCTACGTGCTGCTGACGCTGTTCGCCGCCGTCACCTTCGGCGACGGCATGCTCCTGCCGATCTGGGTTGACTGGCAGGGGGCGCTGTTCAGCCGTCAGAGCAGGGGGCGGGCGATGGGCATGATCGCCGGCGCGTGGGCCTTCGGCCAGGGCCTCGGCTCCCTGGGAGCGGGCGCCATACAAGGGAGCCTTCCTTTCCCCATGGACTACTCGCTGCTCTTCGTCCTGGCGGCGGTCCTGTTCGCCTCCAGCGTCAACTTCACGTGGCGGGTCCGGGAACCCGAATCAATCACGCGCGACAGGGAGTCCTTTGAACTGGCCGACCTGTGGGAATTCCTCAGGCAGTCGCTGCGCCAGGCGAACTTCCGCAGCTACATGGTCGCCCGGGTCCTGCTGGGCATCGGAGGCGGGGCTGCGCTGTTCTACTCCGTGCATTTCAGGAGCCCCGACGGTGGGGCCGTCGGTGAAGGCACCGTCATCAAGCTCGGCGCGCTACTGGCCTTCTCCCAGTTCGCCGCCAGCAACGTCCTGGGCCGGTTGGGGGACAGGATGGGGCACAAGAGGGCCGTCGCCGTCGGTTCGCTCGCCCAGGCCGCCGCCATTGCCGTCGCCTTCGTGGGCTCGGGCTGGCTCGCCTGCGCGGCCTGCTTTGCCGTCCTGGGCGTGTCCTGGTCGGCCGGATGGGTCTCGCACAACAACATGCTGTTCGAGACCTGTCCCCATGGCCACCGCGTGGCGCACATCGCCCTGAGCAACGCCATGCTCGGCCCGTTCGTGCTGGTGGCGCACCTGGGCACGGGGCTGCTCATCGCGCGCGTGGGAGTGCGGGCCGGCATCGGCCTGACGCTGATCCCGACCGTGCTCGGCATCTTATGGCTCATCCTGGCCGTCAGGGAGCCGCGCGACATCGCCGGCTCTGCCGCACCGGGCAAGAGCGAACCGACTGCCTGACTGTATTTGACCGCGGAGAGCGCGGAGAGCGCCGAGATAAGACAGCGGGCCATGATCGCCCCGCTCGAATGCTGCACGGGTTCCGCTGTTCCCTGTGTTCTTGGCGGGCCCTGCGGCGAGGAAAGCACGGGCCGGGTCAGCCGGCCGAGCCGGCCTCGTAATAGGTTTCGTAGCGCCGCTGCCGGCGCCGGGCGGCCCCTTCATCCAGCAGGGCGCGCAGGTACTTGACCGCCTCGTTGGGGTGGATGCCGAGGCCGCCAGCGATGTCATCGAGCGTGCAGGGCCGGCGCCGAAGTATCGCCAGCACCTCGTCCTTCTTCGCCTCAGCGCCGGGGATCGCCTCGAAGCCGCCGGTCGGCGCGATGATCTCGGCGCGCGGACCGAGTAGCCGCTGGATTCTCTCCAAGCTTTCCGATGCTGCGGCGTGCACCTGTTCGTCGGCCGGCGGGCGCACGGCCGTGTTCAACTGCACGCGGGGCGGCCCGATGCGCTCGACGCAGCGCTTGATGGCGCCGGCCTGCTCGTCCGACGAGTTTACGCCCTCGATGATGAAGACCTCCAGCCAGATCTCTCCGGCGAACTCGCGCCGCAGCGCGGCCAGGCCGCCGACGACCTTCTCCAGAGTTATGCCGGGATGCGGCCGATTGATGCGGCGGAACGTCTCCTCATCGCCGGCGTCCAGCGACGGCAGCACCAGGTCAATCGCCGCGCAGGCCGCGCGCACCTCGGGCAGGTAGAACAACGCCCCGTTCGTCAGCAGCGCGATGGGCACATCCGTGGACCGGCGGATGCCCGCCGCCACCTCGCCGAAGGACCGGTGCAGCGTCGGCTCCCCGGACCCGCCCAGCGTGATGTAGTCCGGCCGGGCACCTTCGGCCAGCCGCGTCCGCACCTCCTCAACGACCTCCGCCACGGGCACGTAATCGGCCCGCTCGACGGTCGTCCGGTCCGTCGGCCCCAACTGGCAGTAGATGCAGTTGAAGTTGCAGGTCTTGGGCGGCACCAGGTCAACGCCGAGCGAGCGTCCCAGCCGCCGCGACGGCACCGGCCCGTATGTGTAGTTGCTGTCCATGGCACCCGGAACGGCTAAGTTCAACACGGAGGCACGGAGCTTGCCCGCCCGTACGGCGGGGGCACGGAGAACGACTAACGAAAAGATCTACGGCGACAACGCAACACTCGGTCGGTTTGGCAGGCGTAGTGTTCGTCGTGTCGTCGCGGTGCATTCTGGAGCTTCCGCCCGTGTTGTGCTTATCACAGCTTCTCAGAGTATAGGCGCGCGGCGGAGATACGTCAAAAGGTCACGGCCCGTCCGAAGTTGCGGCTGCGGCCCGCGTCCGGTAGATTGGACCTACGGGAGTGGTCGAGTCGCAGCAGCGTGGAGGTCGGTCGCCATGGCCGCCAGGGCCGAGAAAACAGGCGTGACCGCCGGCAAGCGGCCCGTCGTGCGCGAGGTCGAGTGCAAGACGGTGCTGAACCGCAGCAGCATCGGCGATTACTCCATGAACTGCTACACCGGCTGCCAGCACGCCTGCGTCTACTGCTACGCGCGCTTCATGCAGCGCTTCCACCCGCACCCGGAGCCCTGGGGCGAGTTCGTGGACGTGAAGGTCAATGCACCGGAGGCCCTCGCAAAGCAGCTCAGGCGCGCAAAGCCCGGCGGCGTCTTCGTCAGCAGCGCCTGCGACGCCTGGCAGCCCCTGGAGAAGAAGTGGGAGCTGACCCGCCAGTGCTGCCGGCTCCTCATCGAGCACGGCTTCAAGGTCAACGCACTGACCAAGAGCACCCTCGTGCTGCGCGACCTGGACATCTTCCAGCCGGGACTGACGCGGGTCGGCACCACGATAACGACCCTCGACGCGCGCCTGGCCCGTCTGTGGGAGCCGGCGGCCGGCACCATCGCGCAGCGCTGGCGCATCCTCGAGACCGCCCACGAGGCGGGCCTGGAGACGTCGGTCATGTTCGGGCCGCTGCTGCCGTGGCTCTCGGACGGCCAGGAATCGCTCGACGCCCTGTTCGAGCGGGCGGCCGAGATCGGCGTGGACGTCATCTGGGTGGACGCGATGAACCCCCGCCCGCGCGTCTGGCCGTCGGTCGGGCAGCTCGTGCGCCGGGAGTTCCCCGACCTGCACGAGCGCTACAGCCGCATGCTGCACCACAAGCCGACGCGCGAGGCCTACCTGGCAGCCCTCGGCGAGCGCGTCAGGAAAGCCGCCCGCCGCGCCGGCGTCGAGGACCGCCTGGCCGGCTGCCCGGGCTGATACCACGCGTCCCCACCGACAGTCATCCTGAGCGCCTTCTACTTCAGGCGCGAGGGACCTGTCTGTGCGCATAATGCTCCGCGTCAGCGAACGAATAGATCCTTCGGCGCCACAGCTAACGCGCCTCAGGATGACATCAGGGAGGGCGAAGGCGTCCGCGGGGTCGCCCGAGGCGCCGGCATCCAGGACCGCCTGGCCGGCTGCCCGGGCTGATACCACGCGTCCCCACCGAC
>JAUVVP010000470.1 GCA_030604585.1 Planctomycetota bacterium
CCGGACTTCGTGCGGGCCGAGTTCCTGCTGGAGGGCCAGGGCCGCCTCGTCGGCGACGTCGAGGTCCACACCCTTGCCTCGTCCTGGTACTCGCACGGCCACCACGAGCAGCCCGAGTATGACGACGTTGCCCTGCACGTGGTGATGTGGAACGACCGGGACGAGCCGACCGTGCGCGCCCGCAACGGCCGGCTCATACCCCAGCTCACCCTCAGCAAGGCCGTGGAGGAGGACCTGGAGGAGCTGGTCGAGGTGATCGATCCCGAGGCGGAGGCCGGCGAGCGGCAGTGGCGCAGCGTCGAGGGCAAGTACTGCAGCCGGGCCTGCCGGACCGGGGAGGTGGAGGCGGAATGGCTCGGGCGGCTGCTGGACGCGGCCGGCGACCACCGCGTCCTGAGCCGTGCCGCCGACATCGCCGAGCTGTTCGAGAACCACCCGCGCGAGCAACTCCTCTATGAGCGGGTGGCCGAGGCGCTTGGCTACAAGAACAACCGCATGCCGTTCATGCAGCTTGCGGGCCTGCTGCCGATGGGCGAGCTGCGCCGGCTCGTGCCGTTGGAGGCCGACGCGGCGCAGAAGGCGACGATGCTGGAGGCCGCCTTCTTCGTGGTCGGCGGCTTCCTGGAGATGGCGCAGGACGGCGACTCGGACCAGCAGACGCGTGCCTACCGGCAGGCCCTGCAGGAGGCATGGGCGCGGTTCGGCGGCGAACTGAGCCCGGTCAGGCTCTCTGCGGACCACTGGCGTTTCGCTGGCACCCGGCCGGTCAACAACCCCACGCGGCGCGTGGCGGCGCTGGCCCGGCTCTGCGCCGAGCAGCTCCACACCGGGCTGTTCAACCATTTCCTGCGCCTGATCAACACCGCCCGCCCGAGCGGCCGCCAGCGGCCGGACACCGCCATCAGAAACGCACTGCTGAACGCGTTCCAGAGACTGGAGCACCCCTACTGGTCCTGGCGCTACAGCTTCGGCGGCAAGCGCCTGAGCGGACCGAAGGCCCTCGTCGGCCGGCAGCGCGCCGTGAGCATCGTGGTGGACGTGTTGCTGCCCATGCTGCTGGCGCACGCCGAGGCGGAGGACGACGGGCGCCTCATCGGCCGGCTGCACATGCTGTGGCGGGGTCTGCCGCGCCGGCAGGAGAACGCGGTGACGCGCCGCATGAGCCAGGTGCTGTTCGAGGGCGAGGCCGAAGCGCGGCAGGTGGTGGATTCGGCACGCCGGCAGCAGGGACTGCACCAGCTCTACAGGGACTGCTGTCGCACCGACGGCAGTTGCGAGCGCTGCGTTCTCTACCTTGCGCAGCGGGCGGGAAAGGGCCTCGTCCCGCTCTGAGCGTCAGTTCGGGAAGAAGCCCACCGGCCGGTCGGGACCGACTTCATGGCGCAGGATGCGCCGGTAGACGGCCAGCGTCCGCTCGGTCAGCACATCGGTGTTGAACTGCTCCAGCACGCGCTGCTTGCCGCGGCGGGCCATGGCGCGCGCCCGCTGGGGGTCTTCCACGAACTGAAGCATCCCCTGGGCCAGCGCGAGGGGGCTGCGGATGGGCACGATGATGCCGGTCTCGCCGGGGAGAACGGCTTCCCGCACGCCGCCAGCATCGGTGGCTACTATCGGGCAGCCGCTGGCGGCGGTCTCCAGCAAGGTGCTGCACATGCCCTCCTCGGAGCTGCTGAGCGCAAAGACGTCGAAGGTGCGGATGAGCTGAGGCACGTCCCAGCGGAAGCCCGTCATCACCAGGCGGTCGGCCATGTGCAGGCTCTGCGCCTTGTCCAGGATGTTCTGGCGCAGCGGCCCGTCCCCCACAATGACCACCCACGTGTTGGGCACCGTGTCCCTGACGATGCGGCAGGCCTCCAGCAGCGTGCGGTGGTCCTTGTGGCCCACCAGGGCGCCGATGTTGCCGACCACGAAGGCGTCCTCGGGTATGCCGAGGCGCGCGCGAAGGGTCGGGTCGAGCGCGGCGTCCGCGAAGCGGCGCGGGTTGGTGGCGCTGCGCACCGGGAAGACCCTCCACTCGGGCACGCCGGCCTCCATCAGCGTCTCCTTGACCCGGTTGCTGATGGCGATGTAAGCGTCCACCCCGAACCGATACTTCAACCTGCCCAGGCCGAACGCCCTCTTGCCGACGGGGAACTCGATCCGGCGATGGGCGACCACGCGGCAGTTTGCCATCCACAGGCGCGCCGCCAGCAGCACGAGCATGTGGGCGTGCGCCGTGTGGGAATGAAGGATGTTGAAGCCTCCGGCACGGGCAATCCGCGCAATGCGCAGCGCGGCGCCCAGGTCGGCCTCGCCGTGCATGGCCAGTTCGGTCGCCGCGATGCCCGCCGCCCGCGCCTTCTGCACGGCCGGGCCCCCACGCTGGAGGACGAGGGCCGTCTGCACCGACCTGCGCCTGAGACCTCCGGCCAGGTAGAGCATCTGCTGCTCGCCGCCGCGCCAGCCGGCCTGCTCGTTCACGTGCAGCACGCGGGGTTCGTCCGTCGGTTGAGGCATCGGGTCCTACCCCGTCCCAGGAACGCTCAGTGCATCCAAGAAGAGGGCCTCAGCGCCGAGTGGGAGAAGGCCCTTCTGACGTTGCCGCTTGAACGGCCTTCCTACTCTGCGAAGTAGCTCTTCGCTACGAAGCACGAGCTGCGTGCCCTGCGGTTCATTCTTCCGGCGCCCCTTAGTGGCGGAAGTGCCGCGTGCCGGTCATCACCATGGCG
>JAUVVP010000451.1 GCA_030604585.1 Planctomycetota bacterium
CCCAAATAGAGGAAATGACCAAGAAGACGAGAAAAATTGGGTTGGGGGTGATGGGATTTGCCGATATGCTAATCAGTTTAGGTATTCCTTATGATTCCGAGGAAGCCCGGCAGACGGTCGCCGGGGCTCACCCATCTTCTTGCCAATGGCTGCCGCCAGGTGGTAAAACGTGTGCAGGCCGCCGCACCGGGCGCGTGCGGCAGCATCTGCCCGCCTGGAGGAGAATCCCGTTGGCTGGAACCGGGGCCGCGCCGCGCAACCGCCCTTCCCTCCCGTCCCGGCGCCTCAGGTGGCTGCGCAGGCTCGGCGCAGTCGCGTTCGCGGGCGCACTGGTCTGCCTCGCCGAACTCGTCCTCTACCTGGCCGACTACGGCGGCCCGACCCCCATATTCGTCACAGTGCCCGACGGCGGCGGAGCTGAGAGCTACGTCACCAACCTGGACGCCTTCCGCTCCACCTTCGCCGCCAAGCCGCTCATGCGGGCGCAGGGCAGCTATCCCGCCGCGCCGGCCCAGCGCTTCCCGGTCCGCAAGGGGGAGGACACCTACCGCATCTGCGTGCTGGGCGGCTCGGCAGCGATGGGGTTCCCGCACCGCGTCAACGGCTCGTTCCCCCTGTTTCTGCAAAGCATCCTCAACAGGGTCGGCGAGGGCAAGCGGTTCGAGGTGATAAACGTCGGTGTGGCGGCCCTAAGCTCCTACGGCCTGCTGGAGCGCACGGGCGAGGTGCTCGACTACGGCGCAGACATGGTGGTGGTCTACGGCGGGCACAACGAGTTCTACGGCGCGTACGGGCCGGCCTCGGCCATCCCCCTGAGCAGCCGGCGGCCCGTCACGCTGGTCCAGCTCTGGCTGCGCAGGCGCCGACTGAGCATGGCAATGGGCGACCTGCTGGCCCACTTCCTGCCGGCCCCCTCCGAGTCAGAGACGAAACGCCACCTGGCACAGATCATGCCCAGGAAGACCGACATCCGCTACGGCGACCAGCTCTACCGGCGGGTCAAGGCCAACTACCTCGCCAACCTGACGGCGGTGGTCCGCCTGGTGCGGCGAAGGGGCGTTCCGGTGGTGCTCTGCACGCTGGGTGCGAACGTGCGCGACTTCCCGCCACTGGGCTCGCTGCACGGGCCGGACTTCCCCGCCGGCGCCCGCCGGCAATGGCAGCAACACGTCGAGACGGCCCGGCAGCTCGCACGTGCGGGCGAGCCGGACGCCGCCATCGTGGAATTGCAGGCCGCCGTTCAGCTCTCCCCCGGACACGCGGAGACCCACTTCAGGCTGGCCAAACGCCTGGAGCAACGGGGCCGGTACCAGGACGCCGCCAGCCACTATGAAGCCGCCAGGAACCTGGATACCGTCCGATGGCGCGCGGGCGCCGACTGGAATGAACTCATACGCGACATCGTCCGCAGGGCCGACGACGACCTTGTCCTGCTGGCGGACGCAGCGGCCTATCTGGAGCAACGGGCCGAGTACGGCCTGCCGGGCTCGACGCTCTTCCTGGAACACGTCCACCCCACTCTGAAGGGGAACTTCGCCATCGCCGAAGCCGTCGCCAGGACGATCGGGGACTCGCCCGCAGCCGTGCAACCGGGCGCGTGGCACTGGCAGCGGCACGGCGCCTTCGAGTCCTATGCGGCCGCCAACGGCATAGACGTCCTGGACGTGATAATCGCGCTCCAGCAAGCCGCCGTCCTGCACAGGCAAGTGCTGCCGCCTCAGAACGGGACGAGCCCACAGTACCGCAACCTCCTCATGCAGATAGCCGAGTTGGAGGCCCGTCTGAGCGGCGCCCACCGGGTGGCCTGGGACGAGGCGGCAGAAGCCGGCGCCTTCGAACGGGACGATTACTACGACCGGCTGCGCCTGCTGCTGGCAGAGGAGTACGCGGAACGGGGCCAGCTCGAGGACGCCCTTCGCGAAGTGGACAAGGCACGGCGCTACGGCGTCCGGCAACTGGACAACACGCGCTACGCAGAGGTCTTCCTTGCCCGGGCCGCCATCCTGCTCAGGGCCGGCAGCGCCGAGCCTGCCGTCGCCGCCGCGCAGAGGGCCCTCGCGCTGGACCCCACGAGCGCCCGGGCGAAGGAACTGCTGTCGCAGGCGAAAGCGGTGCTGCAAGAGCAAGGAGCGGCCAAAGCGCGGGACCCTATCTCCTTGCCAACGACGGGCCCGGGCTGGTAGAACGTGCAGTGCGGCCATCATTGACGTTCGCGCAGCAAAAGAAACGCCTCGTCCTCAGCGAGCGGAGCGAGCGGTCCTCGTCCTCGTCCTCGTAATCGGTGCGAGAACAACGGCTTCGAGAACGAGGCTTGCCCGCCGCCCGTTTGGCGGGACGGCGACGAGGCTTGCCCGCCGGCTGTTTGGCGGGACGACGACGACTCTCCGAAGACTGTTTCTTCTGCCGGCGCGAAGCTCATCAAGCAACGTGTAACCGGCCGGAGCGCCCGTTGATCGTGCCCCCGGAAAGGAGAACGTCCCGTTGGGAGAGCCTAAGCCACCGCCGGACGGCCGACAAGGGCCGGACGCATCCCAGGGGCCGCCTCGCCGCCACAGGTGGCCGCGCAGGCTGGGCGGACTGGCACTGGGGCTGGCCCTGATCTGCCTGGCGGAACTCATCCTGCAACTGGCCGACTACGGCGGCCCGACGCGCCTGTTCCGCAGAGTGCCCGACGGCGGCGGAGCTGAGAGCTACGTCACCAACCTGGGCGCCTTCCGCTCCACCTTCGCCACCAATCCCATCATCCGGGCGCAGGGCAGCTATCCGGCCGCGCCGCCCCAGCGCTTCCCGGTCCGCAAGGGGGAGGACACCTACCGCATCTGCGTCGTGGGCGGCTCGGCGGCGATGGGATTCCCACATCGC
>JAUVVP010000108.1 GCA_030604585.1 Planctomycetota bacterium
CCAACAGGGAGGCGACGTCTTCGCCGGCCCCCAGTTCGAGCCTTGCGATGGGGCCGTGGCTGCGCACGCGGACGGCCCGGTAGCCCATCCCCCTGAGCAGCTCTTCCGCCTTTCCGACTCGGTCCAGGCCCTCGGCCGTGAGCCGCTCACCATACGGGAACCTGGAAGCCAGGCAGGCGGCCGCGGGCTTGTCGTGGGTGGACAGGCCCATGCGGGCCGACAGGTCGCGGATGTCCGCCTTGGTCAGCCCGGCATCCCTGAGCGGGTGCCTGACGCTCAGCTCGTTGGACGCCCGCAGGCCCGGCCGGTAATCGTTCATATCGTCCGCATTGGTGCCGTCCAGCACGAACGCGAAGCCGCGCTCTTCGGCAAGCTTCTTCAAGTCGCCGAAAAGGGCGAGCTTGCAGTAGTAGCACCGCTCGGGCGGGTTGGCGCTGAAGCGATGGTCCTCCAGCTCGTTGGAGTAGATGACGATCTGTTCGACGTCGAGGGCCTGCGCCAGCTCCTTTGCCTCGTCGAACTCGTGGACGGGGTAGGTAAGCGAGCGCGCCGTCACGGCGGCCATCCGCTCCTTGCCGAGCGCTTCGCGCGCCACTGCCGTCAGGAAAGTGCTGTCCACGCCACCGGAAAAGGCCACCAGCACCGAGCCCATCTCCTCCAGCAGCGCGCGGAGGCGGTTCATCTTCCCGTCAAGGTCGTCGTCGGCCATCTTCTTCTCAGTCGTTGAGTGTGCTCTGAATAGTGCCTCCGCCCAGCACCGCGTCCCCTCGGTAGAAGACGGCGGCCTGGCCGGGGCAGGGCGCCTCCTGGGGTTCGGCAAACCTGATGCGCACCTTGCCGTCGCCCACCGGCACCACCTCGGCATCCGCACCCGCATGATTGTACCGTATCTTGACCCGCGCCGACATCGCGTCCTGCGGCGGGGCGACCAGCCAGTTCACCTCACCGGCCACGATCTCACTGCGCAGAAGGTGCTCCTTCTCGCCGACGATGACTGCGTCATCGTCCGGCCTGAAGCCCACCACGTAGAGCGCCTGCCCGTGGGCAATGCCAAGTCCCCTGCGCTGGCCGACGGTGTAGTCGGCTATCCCTTCGTGCCGCCCGAGGGCCTCGCCTGAGACGTGAAGGATCGGCCCCGGCCGGAAGGCCTCGGGGCACTCGGCCCTGAGGAAGTCCCGGTACCTGCCGTCGGGAAGGAAGCACAGGTCCTGGCTGCCGGGCTTGTCGTGGACCGGCAGCGCCCACTGCTTGGCCAGCCGCCTCACCTCTTCCTTTGTGTGCCCTCCCACGGGAAAAAGCGCGTGCTGAAGCTGCTGCTGGGACAGGCAGAAGAGGAAATACGACTGGTCGTCCTCGCCTCTGCCCGTGCGCAGGCCGATCCGGCCCGTTCGCTTGTCGGGTTCCTTCCTGACGTAATGGCCCGTGGCGAGGCAGTCGGCGCCCAGGGCCCTTGCCCTGTCCAGCAGCTTGCCGAACTTGATCCACTCGTTGCACCGGACGCACGGGTTCGGGGTGCGGCCCTCGCCGTAGGCGCGGCAGAAATCGGCGATCACGCTCCGCCGGAACTCGTCCCTGAAGTCGAGCGCATAGAAGGGAATGCCGAGCTTACCGGCGACGCGCCGGGCGTCTTCGATCCCCTTGACGCCGCAGCAGGGCGAGCCGGCGGCCGCTCCGTTCCCGTAGAAAGGCAGCCGCAGGGCGACGCCGACGACCTCGTAGCCGTCCCGCTTCAGCAGAGCCGCCGCCGTGGACGAGTCAACTCCGCCGGACATGGCGACGACCACTCTTGCCCGAGCCTCGATCATGGGCCCCCCCCGTCAGCCCCCCGCGGGCACCGGCTGGGCCCCGACGCTGAGCATCCTGTCCAGCGCCCGCTTGGCCTGCCCCCGCACGGCCTCCGGGACCTTCACCTCGTACTTCAGCTCCTCGAGGGCCCAGAGGACCTTCTCCGGCATTATGCGCTTCATGTTCGGGCAGACCGCCGCCGGCGTGACGGGGAGGAACTCCTTGTCCGGATTCTCCTCCCGCAGTCGGTAGAGCAGGCCCACCTCCGTGCCCACGATGATCACCCGGGCATCGGACTCTCTGGCATAGCGGACCATCCCACCCGTGGATGCAACCACGTCGGCCATGCGAACCGTCCCCGCCAGGCACTCGGGATGGACCATCACTTCGGCCTCCGGGTAGAGCCGTTTCAGCTCGGCTATGTGTTCCGGCAGTATCCGCACGTGCGTGGGGCAGAAGCCTTTGTCGAGTATCAGTTCCCGCCCGGTCTGCTCGGCGACGTAGCGTCCCAGATGGCGGTCGGGCACGAAGATGATGGGGCGGTCGGGTTCAATGGACTCAACGACCTCCACGGCGTTCGAAGACGTGCAGCAGATGTCGCTGAGGGCTTTGACCTCGGCCGTGCTGTTGACATAGCAGACCACAACGGCACCCGGATGGCGTTCCTTCAGCGCGCGGAGCCTGTCCGGATCAAGCATCTGCGCCATCGGGCAGTTGGCCTCGGGGTCGGGTATCAGCACGAGCTTGTCCGGGTTGAGGATGGACGCCGTTTCGGCCATGAAGAGCACGCCGCAGAAGACGATCACGTCGGCCTCGGTGCGGGCTGCCTGACGGCTCAGGCCCAGCGAATCGCCGACGTAATCGCCGAGTTCCTGGACCGAGTCAATCTGGTAGTTGTGGGCCAGGATGACGGCGTTGAGCCTCTTCTTCAGCTCTACTATTCGGTCTTGGACGCTTCTTTTCATCTTCTCATCTTCGCAAGGCAGATCATCTGGCGAACGGCGACATCTGCCGCAGTCGCTTGATTATGGGCGGCAACTTCTCCAGCACGTATTCGATGTCCTCCGCCGTGGTGGCCTGGCCCAGTGAGAACCGCACGCTGCCGTGGGCTATCTCGGGCGGTATGCCCATGGCGGTCAGCACGTGGGAAGGTTCCAACGTCCCGCTGGTGCATGCCGAGCCGCTGGAGGCGGCAACGCCGATGGCATCGAGGCTGAGCAGGATGCTCTCGCCTTCGACGTTCTCGAAACTCATGTTCAGCAGGTGCGGCCGGCGCCTGACGGGATGGCCGTTGAGCAGATTGTCCTCCACCCGCTCCATGAGGCCCCCCTGGAGCCTGTCGCGCAGTTGGTGCAGCCGCCGCGACTCTTCGTCCATCTCCTGGCAGGCCGCCTCCACGGCGCGCGCCATGCCCACGATGCCGGGCACGTCCTCCGTGCCCGCGCGGCGGCCCCTCTCGTGGTGGCCGCCGTGCTGGAGCGGCTGGATGCGCGTGCCGCTGCGCACGTAGAGGGCGCCGACGCCTTTAGGGCCGTAGAGTTTGTGAGCGGAGAGCGAGAGCAGGTCAACCCCCAGCTCCTCGACGTCAACGGGGACCTTGCCGACGGCCTGCACCGCATCGGTGTGGAAGGGCACGGACGCCTCGGCAGCGGCCGCCGCCAGCTCCTTGATCGGTTCCAGCGTGCCGACCTCGTTGTTGGCCATCATGATGCTGACCAGGACGGCGTCGGTTCCCGCCGCGGCCAAGGCCTTCCGCAACTCCTCCGGGTCCACCAGGCCGTACCCGTCCACCGGCAGATAGGTCACCTCGAACCCCTGCTTCTCGAACATGGTGCAGGTGTTCAGCACGGCATGGTGTTCGATGGACGACGTGATGATATGCCGCCCCCCGTCCCTTGCGCCGGCGATGACGCCCTTGATGGCCAGGTTGTCGCTCTCGGTGCCGCCGCCGGTAAAGACGATCTCTTCGGGAGAGGCGCCCAGCAGCGACGCGATCTTCTCGCGCGCCTCTTCTACGGCGTGCCGGGCCCGCTGGCCGAAGCCGTGCACACTGGAAGCGTTGCCGAACTCATCGCTGAAGTAGGGCAGCATGGCTTCCAGGGCCTCGGCCCTGACGGGCGTTGTTGCGCTGTGGTCCAGATAGACTCGCCTCATGTGCCCCCTCTCCTCGCCAGAGGATGCGGCGATTCGTTGCCTGTGTGGGCCGGCCGAAGCCCGGGTGCTCCGGCCGGCCATCAAGCGTCCTCTCTCAAGCAGACCTCTCGCTGCCGGCGGCGACAAGCTCCCGCTGCCCTGCCTTCTGCGAGCTCAGAGCTTCGATGATGAACCTTGCCCCTTTCCTGCCGGACAGCAGCATTGCCCCGAAGGTGGGACCCATCCTGGGCAGCCCGTAGGCAGCGCTGACGGCCATGCCCGTAACGACCAGCCCCGGGTGGATCTGGCCGGTGTGAGCGACGACCAGGTCCTCGGAACGCTCGACGGCCATCCCGCCTGTGCCCGCCTTCTTCAGGATGCCGTGCTCCTCCAGTTTAGTCACCACACACGCATCGTGACCGGTTGCGTCAACGACGAACCGGGCCTCCAGGGCCACGGGGTCAACGCACGTGATCTGTCGGGGCAGGGCGGACACCGGCGACCAGTTGACCACCGCACCAGCCACGGCATTCTTCTCCCTGAGGACGACGTCGTCGAAGCTGGTCATGTTGGCGAACTTGACGCCCGCGTCGCACGCCGCGGCGATGAGCTTCGAGCATGCGTGGGGGCCGTCGGCGATGTAGAGCCCTTCCACCACCTCCTCGTAGGGGACGCCGAGCTCATCCAGTTCGGCCTGGGCCGGTGAGCGCACGGTGACCTTGTTCATCAGGTAGCCGCCGAGCCAGAAGCCGCCGCCCAGGTAGTTATTCCGCTCGACGATGAGCGTCCTGAATCCGTGCGCCGCCACCTCCTTGCCGAGCATCAGGCCGCTCGGGCCGGCGCCGATTATCAGACAGTCGCTCTCGACATACTCACAAAACTCTTCGGCAAATCGCGACACGATTGCCCTGGTGATCTCTTTCTCACCCACCGGTGCAAAGATCTTCTCTGCGGCCATTGCCCCTTACTCCCACAAAAGACTGCATGGACCTGTGGCAGCTCCGCGCCGCCCTTACCTGGCTCTCAGCCTGTGAAACCTCGCCTAAGCCGTGTCGTCGTACAGCTCCGTGCTCAGGTAACGCTCGCCCGTATCGGGCAGCAGGACCACCACCAGCTTGCCCTTGTTCTCGGTCCTGCCGGCCACTTGCATGGCCGCCCACGCGGCCGCGCCGGAGGATATCCCGGCCAGGATGCCTTCCTCCTTCGCCAGTCTGCGCGTCACCTGGCCGGCGTCCTCGTCTTGAACGCGGATTACCTCGTCAACGACCTCCATGTTGAGCACCTCCGGCATGAAGCCGGCGCCGATCCCCTGTATCTTATGCGGGCCTGGATCTCCTCCGGAAAGGACCGGCGAGGCAGCCGGCTCCACGGCCACCGTTTGCAGGGACGGCTTCCTGTCCTTGAGCATTTCGCCCACGCCCGTAATGGTGTCTCCCGTGCCGACTCCGCTCACGAAGATGTCCACTTCGCCGTCGGTGTCCCGCCATATCTCCTCCGCCGTTGTGAGGCGATGGACCTCGGGGTTGGCCGGGTTCTTGAACTGCTGGGGAACGAAGCCGCCCGGCGTCTCTTCTGCCAGTTCCTCGGCGCGCCGCACGGCGCCCGTCATGCCTTCGGTGCCCGGTGTCAGTATAAGCTCCGCTCCGAGTGCCCTGAGCAGAATGCGTCGTTCCATGCTCATCGTGTCGGGCATGGTCAGGATGAGCCTGTAGCCTCTGGCCGCGCAGACAAAGGCGAGCGCCACCCCCGTGTTCCCGCTGGTCGGTTCGATTATCACGCTGTCCGGGCCGATCAATCCGTCTCTCTCAGCCGCCTCTATCATGGACTTGCCGATCCTGTCCTTCACACTGCCCAGGGGATTGAACGCCTCGAGCTTGCCGACCAACCTGGCCGGCAGCCCGGCCCCAAGCTTGTCCAGACGCACAAGCGGCGTATTCCCGATCAAGCTAACGACGTTGTCGGCTATCTTCATCAGCAGCCTCCCCAAGGCGTTGCGGTGCTCCGTGCGGGCCGGTCAGCCGATCTTCCTCCTGTAGCGCCGGACCAGCCGGGCCAGGTTCTCTGAGGCCAGCACTTTCGTGAGGGCGTCCCTGACCCTGTTCCAGACGTCACGGGTCACGCACTCGGCCTCCATTTCGCAGCTCTCGGGCGCGTCCAGGCATTCCAGCGGGCTGACGGGTCCTTCGAGGGCCTCCCAGACGTCCAGCAGCGTCACCTCCGCCGGTGGTCTGCTGAGTATGTACCCGCCGTGGGCGCCGCGCACGCTGCGGATGATCCCGCTTCGACGCAGGTCCTGGATGATCTTGCCCAGGTAACGCTCCGGGATGCGCTGCTCGTGGGCCAGAACCTCGAGCGAGACCGGGCCGTCGTTCTGATGCAGGGCCAGGTCCACCATTGCCCGACACCCGTACCGAACGCGCGTTGACAGCCTCATAGTCACCGCCTTAATAGCACAAGGTTCACCTTCTTAGTGTATTTTATACCACCGTGGCCGAACTGTCAACGGTAATCCGGGAAAGGCGCCCGTGGGCCGCAGTTCACCGGCGAGCGCGCCTCTGTCCTGCGCTCTGTCGTTGACAGGCACGGCGGAGGAAAGTAGACTCGGGGTGAGAGGGGCAGGGCACGGGAGACCGCTGCCTTTCACCACATGAGAGGAGGTGGGGCATGGCCGGGAAGGCATCCTCGAAGATGGTGGCGAAGGAGCATAAGTTGTCCGAGCAGCATAGGGGGCACTCGCAGCACTTGTGCGATCTGGTGGCCAAGAG
>JAUVVP010000360.1 GCA_030604585.1 Planctomycetota bacterium
ACCGGGCGTACTCCTCCTGGAGGCGCACCACCAGGTCGGCGGCCCGCACCTTGCCGTCGTAGGGACCGAAGTCCCTGCGCCGCCACCGCCGGCGGTCCATCTGCGCCGCCCGCCGGAAGGTGTCGGAGACCGCCGCCATGTAGGCCACCCGTTTGGCTCCGCCGGTCGGTCCGGTGAAGACGGCCCCATCGTATTCCAACGCGTCCAGTGCGAACTTGAGTTCCTCGGGCGCCCAGGCCCGGCGGTTCAGGGGCACCCGCCGCACCAGGCCCGCCGGCAAGCCCTCCTCCAGCAGCGACGCGCTCACGCTGCATCCCGCCAGGGCCGAGCAGGCATCCGTCAGGAAGCGGGAGGGCATCTTCGGCCGCCCGCTGTCCTGCTCCAGGCGCGCATAGGTGAGCACGAGGGCGCGCCGGGCCGAGCCGAGCGCGATGCGGAAAAGGTAGCGCTCCTCAAGCGGGCGGTCCTTCCGCAGCGGCAACTCCGCGCACCCCAGCCGGGCGGCGGCACCGTTGAGGGCCTCGCGGTCCAACTCCGTCAACAGGGAGCTGCGGGGCGCGTGGCGCGGGAAGCCCTTCTCCACCAGGCCCGGCGCAATGACCACGTCGAAGGCGGCGCCGCGGGCGCCCATGATGCTCGAGACGGCGGCGCCCACGTGCTGGAACCTCTCGCACTTGCGGCTCTGCTGTGCCAGCCATCGGCCCAGCAGCCAGCGGACCCGCTCCGCATTAGGGCGGGTGCCGGTGACGTCCAACGAACCCAGCCCGTCAATGACCTCCAGCACCGGGGACGCTGCGGGATCATCCGGCGGCGCATGTTCCCGCACCAGGGCGTGGAGCACCTGCGCCACGTCGCGCCACGATGAAGGTGAGGACAAGGGGGCGATCTTCTCGAAGAACTCGCGCAGAAAGCCCACCCCCGCCGTGCAGAGCGCCGCGTCACGGGCGCAGATGCGCCCCTCGGCCTCGTCGTCGGTGCGTTCGCCTTCCCGACGGAGCTGCTCGGCGCGGGCGCGCAGACGGCGCTCCCAGTCGGCGCGGCCCTTGATGATGCCGGCCTGGCGAGCCACGCGGTCCAGTGCGCTGGCCGACAGGCCGGCGGGCTAGTCCACGTCGGCCAGGGCCAGGAAGTCCACGACGGCCGTGCGTTCGGCCCCGCCGACGGCCAGTTCGAGCAGGCTCAAGGCCACCCGCCCGGCCACCGTCTCCGCCAGGGGCAGGCCCTCCCGCACGTAGCACCGGACCCCCGTGCGCTCGAAGGCCTCGGCCAGGGAACCCGCCGCGCCTTCCGTCCCGCGCAGCAGGACCCCGATGCTCTGTGGCACGCCGGCGGCCCCGGCGACGCGCAGGACCTCCCGTGCCACTTCAGCCGCTTCCGACAGCTCGCCCGGGCAGCTCAGCACGCGCACCGAGCCGTCAAAGCCGCCGCCAGCATCTTGCAGCCTTTGCCGCGCCTTGTCCTCGCGCAGGAGCGGGTGCTCCTGGAAGACGTCGGCGATCAGCCGCTCGAGGTCCGAGCCCGTTGGAGGCCCATGCACGCACTCGACGCCGTCGGCCCCGAGCCGGTTCCCCAGCCACTGCACGGTGGGCAGGGCGAACTCGAAGCCGGCTGCCGGCGGCGATGCCCACAGCAGGTAGGCCGAGCAGCGCGCGGCCAGGCAGATCAGCCGCTCCACCAGTAAGCGCTGCGACGGGTTGAAATCGTAGAACCCGTAGATGAAGAGGTCCTCGGGGTGCTCGGCCGGCAGCAGGTCCGCCCCGGCGGCCTCGGCCACGAGGTCGTCCTCGAAGAGGGCGTTTCGCTCCTTCCAGTCCCGCAGGCCCTCCCAGATGTCGGCCAACTGGCGCAGGCGGCGCGGCGCAGCCGGGTCGCGCTGTCCCGCCGCGTCGGCCGCCGCCCGCAGGGCCTCCGGCGTCCACGTGCAGTCCTCAAGCAGCCGAACGGCGCGCCCTATGGCCGCAGCGCCGTTGCTGAACCGTCGGAACGCCGCGAAGTACGAGTCGTCCGCTACTCCCTCGAGGAGCCGTTGAAGGACGAGCTCCACAGCACCGGCCGGCAGGGGACGGCCTCCCCGGAGGGCCAGGGACGGGAGCGCCATGCGCCGAGCGGCGTCCTTCAGCGTGAGGAACTCGACGCCGGCGACTCCGCCCATCCGCCGCGCCGTCACTCGCCTCAGGTGCAGGGCAAGGAGGTTGGTCGGCACCAGCGCCCATACCGAGCCGCCGCGACTGTTCCCCGCCTCGGCCAAGCCTTCGATGAAGGCGCCCTCGAGCGCTGCGTAGGACACGGCGCCGATGATCTTTCCTTTGCCCAACTTGCCGGCTCCCCCGGAAGCGGGTGGACCAGACAAATGCCGCCCTCAGTATAGTCGGTGCCCCACAGCCCTGCAATCCAACTGCGCGGCCCCGGCTCTGAGGGCGCCGAATCGCCTTGCGATACGACGCCGCATGGTCAATAATGGCGGCGCCAAGAGAGAAGTGGCCACATTCCCCGCTGAGGTCCGACCATGGATGAACACCAGGAGGAGACGCTTGCGCTGCTGAGGATGACGATGTGCAGGGGGGTCAGCAGCGCGACGGCCTTCGCCCTGGTGGAGCATTTCGGCTCGGCGCAGGCAGCGCTCCAGGCCCCCGCGCACGAACTCGAAGCCGTTGAGGGCGTCGGGGCCGGCGCGCTCAACGGGTTGCGCGAACCTCCCGACGACGCGGACATGGCCCGGGAGCTGGAGCTGATGGAGAGGCACAGGGTCCGCCTTGTGCCCTTCTTCTCCGAAGACTATCCTCCCCCGCTGAAGCACCTGGACCGGGGCGCGCCGGCGCTGCTGAGGATGCGGGGGGACTACCGCCGCGAGAACCAACTGGCCGTTGCCGTCGTCGGGTCGCGACATTGCTCGACCTACGGGCGGCAGCAGGCGTCGCGCCTGGCCGCCGACCTTGCCGGCATGGGGTTCACCATCGTCAGCGGCATGGCCTACGGCATTGACTCGGCCGCCCATCGGGGCGCCCTGACGGCCAGGGGGCGCACGCTCGCCGTGCTCGGGTGCGGCCTGGCAAAAGCGCCCTCGCCAGGCGACGACGAACTGGCCCTCGACATCGCTGAGAACGGCGCGCTGCTGAGCGAGCTGCCGATGGAAGCGCCGCCCCGGCCGGGCAACTTCCCGCCGCGCAACCGGCTCATCAGCGGACTCTCACTCGGGGTCGTGGTCGTGGAGGCAGCGGGCCGCAGCGGCGCCCTGATAACGGCCCGGCTGGCGGGGGAACAGGGCAAGGCCGTCTTCGCCGTGCCGGGCAATGTGGACAGTCCCACCAGCCACGGCTGTCACCAGCTCATTCGCGACGGCGCCGTCCTGGTCGAAAACGCGCGGGACGTGGTGGACGGCTTAGGCCCCCTGAGTGAACCCATCGAGCTGGCTGGGCGCGCCCACGAAGGGCCCGCCGGACCCGTGGAAGATGCCCGCGTGATGGCCCTGAACGAGCGGGAGAGGGGCATACTGGACCAGGTCGG
>JAUVVP010000317.1 GCA_030604585.1 Planctomycetota bacterium
CATCTCGGGTATGTTCAACTGCCCGTCGTAGAACTTCCGGGGCGCCATCTCGTAGGCGTCCATAAGCACCTGGGCAACGTCAATGTGGGAGCGGGGGTTGTAGTCGCCCGCGTCGTGGTGGCCGCCGTAGGCCATGACCCGCGGGCGCTGCGGATCCACGAAGTCGGGCAGTTCCATCCAGCCGTGCTCCTGGCCGAGCTTGCGGAGGGTAGTGGGCTCGATGCCCTTCTTGTGGCAGGCGATGCGACGCCAGTCCGAGTGGGGTGGGCCGAGTTCGATCCCGCAGCGCTGGATAAACACGCCGTGCGCGGCCACCTGGAACGCCTCGTCGTAGACTTCGTCGGATATGCGGAACTCGAAACTGCGTCCCACACCCGGCACGGCAATGAAGTACCGACCCGGCCGGCGGAACTCGGTGAAGTCCAACACGTAGACGTTCTCGCCCGACATGTCCTCCTTGAGGATACCCTCATCGAACCGGCCGGCCTGGTGGCGGAACTGGGGCTTGCCGCGCCAGGCGACCTTCCCGTCGCCGGCCTCGCAGACGAGGAATTCCTGCGGCTGCGGCTCGAAGGGCAACGCGCCGAGCGAACCCATCCATCGGCCCAGATAGGCCCGTTTCACGGGCGAATCCGTCAGGTAGCCCACCTGGTTGACCTTGATGCTGTCCGTGTGGCTCCTGAACGTATCGAACCGCAGGGCCGCGCGATGGGCGGCGCGTGTCACCGCTTCGCTTGCCTCCAACTCAACAACGTCGCCGTCCGCAAGGGACGCGGGCAGCTCGAAGTAGACCGTGTGCTCCGGGATGGCGCGGAAAGGCCAGCCCACCGGCAGGTAGGTGTCCACCCGGCTCAGACGGCCGATGCGCCTCGGCGTAACGGGCGAGCCGTTCACCGTTATCGTGTAGCTCTGGACCATGTCGCCTGCATCCGGTGCGAAGTTCGGTCCGAAGGAAGCCTCGACATGGCGCGGGCCGGCTGCCTTCAGCCTCCGCAGCCCCAGGACGGCCAGGTCCACCGCAGCATCGGCCCGGGCGGCGCCCTCCCCATGAACGAACGTCTGCGCGCTGTGAGCAGCGGTCACCATCTCGCTGCCGACACCGATGGCGACGACGTGATACTCCGCCCCACCAACGAGAGGGAAAGGGACCTGCAACGAGACGATGGTGCGCTCGAACTGCGGGAAGGGGCAGCCGGGCGGCGCGTCCGCCTCGTGCTCCGTGCGCACTGTCGCGCCGAGCGGGTGAACGAACTTCTCGAACGCGTAGTTCCCGTCCTCGAAACTGACGATGCGATAGGCCTCCGGCTTCGCGCTCATGCGGGTAACGCTGAGGCCGATGACCACCTCGATGCTGTCGTCAGCGACAGATTGCGCCCGGCGCAGGCCAAGCGACGTGCGCACGGCCACCTTGTCGTCGAGCAGGGAGCGGAAATCGTCTACCGGGTCAGCATCCAGCCGGCCGGCGGCGCAGAGGAAGATCAGGATCGCCGCCGCGAGCGCCCCCGTCGGCCTCCGTAAGCCCTGCTGAAACCGCATGATCGGCCCTCCTCACGGCGCCTGTGGGTTACAGGTAGATCGGATTGGTCCATGCGCGGCCGCCGCCGGCGTCCACGACTTCGGCGCGCACGTACTTCCAGTCCTTGCCCACTTCCACCTCGGCCTCGGTCAGTCCTCGGTCGCCTTCGGCGTGTGCGCTGCGGCCGTGCCAGTTGCCGGCCATCAGGTGGATCTCCTTCGCCTCGGAGCAGCGCACGTAGGCCTTGCCGTCCTTGACCCCGAAGTCGAAGACCTCCGCTCCGGACGACGAGTAGTAGCATCCCGTCCTGAGCGCCTCCAGCACGGCGGACGCGGTCAGCGCGCTCATCTTCAGCATGACCCAGCCGCCGAACACGTCCCTGCTGTCCGGGTTGCCGCTGTGCGTGTCGTCTACGGCCACGGCAGGCGTCCGCACGCCCCTGTCCAACAGGTTGTCCCAGTGCACGGAGCTGAATGCCTTGCCGATCCCCTGGCATCCTGCATTATGCACCTCGATGCCCACGTGGCCTCGCAGCGGCAGCAGGTCCTGCACGTTGTTGCCGCTCCAGTAAGGGTGTGCAATAAGGGTCTCGCCGCCTTCCTGCTTCGCCCATGTGATAACGTCGTTCGGGTCCGCAGTGGCGGGGACGGTCGCGTCGGGAGGCACGTTCAGGCAGACGAGGTGGTAGAAGCGCTCGTCATCCGGCCGGCTGACCGTCACCTCGATGCCGTCCATCACGAGGAGGTCGCCCGTGCTGAGGCCGGCGGCGTCCGACCCGACACCGTGGTCCGTGATGGCCAGCACCGAGTAACCATGAGTGCGGTATTGCGCGACGCGCTCTTGCTGAGTCGCCTGGCCGTCCGACGCCGTGGTGTGCGTGTGAAGGTTGGCCTTGTACCAGCTTCCGGCTTCTTGAAAGGGATTCAGGAACACGTGCTTCCCTCCCGGTTCAACAGTTTGTGGGGATTCCCCGCCGTTGCCTGCGGCGTCAGGCCCTGAAGAGCTGTCCCATGCGCCGGCCGAGCAGGACCCCGGCCGTGATCAGGGAGAGCCCCAGGAACACCATCGCCCAGACGCCCAGCGCGCTGGCGATGTAAGGCCCGTCCTCGATGCGCTGCATGAGGACATAAATGGCCTTGGTTATCGGGTAGAAGCGCTCCTTCATCGCGAGGATCAGGCTGTCGCTCACCTCGAGCATCGCGAAGGAGAAGACAAGTATCCCGCCGGCGATCAGATTGGCGCTCAGAAGCGGCACCGTGATGCGTCTCATCGCCCGCAGCGGGGGGCTGCCCAGGTTGATGGCGGCCTCCTCAAGCTGCACGTCTATCTGCTGGAACCCGGCGTAGGCGGCGCGCACCATGTACGGCAGACGCCGGATGGCGTACGCGATGACGAGCAGCGGGACCGGGTTCTCACGCGGGTCCAGGGCCGTGCCCGAGAAGGCGGCCACGTAGCCGAACGCCAGCACCAGGCCCGGTATCGCCAGAGGCAGCATCACCATCGCGTCCAGCAGGCCCGAACCCCAGAAGGTGTGCCGCACCAGCACGTAGGCGATCACCACGCCAAGCCCCACGTCCAGCACCGTGCTCAGCCCGCTGTAGAGGATGCTGTTGCGCACGCTCAAGAGGGTGAGTTTGTGGCCCAGTGCGTCGTGAAAATGCTCCAGCGTGTAGCTGGTCGGCAGCACGGTCATGAACCATTCCTTCTTCAGTGACGTGAGGACCACGGCCAGATGCGGCAGGCACGCCGTTCCCACCACAAGGAGGATGAACCCCACGATCAGCATGCTGCCAAGGGGTCCGGCCCGCTTCTCCGAGCCCTGCACCGAGCCCTTGCTCAGCGACTGGTAGGCGCGCCGCCCGAACAACTGCTTCGAGCCCAGGAATACCAAAGCCGTCATCGCCAGCACGCCGACCACCAGCGCATACCCCTGGGGGTTGCCCGCCAGGTCGCTGACCTGGTTGAAGATCTGCACCGGCACCACGCGGTTGTATCCGAAGACCAGCGGCGTCCCCAGGTCCGTGAACGCCCAGATAAAGACGATGACAGAACCGGCGAACAGGCCCGGCATCATCAGCGGCAAGGTTATCTTGCGGAACAGCCGAAAGCCGCTGGAGCCCAGGTTGACGGCCGCCTCTTCCAGAGACGGGTCAACGTTGGCCAGCGCGGCCGTGAAGTTCAGGTACATGATGGGGTAGAGGTGCAGCACCTCCATGACCACCACGCCCCAGAACCGTGCACGGCCCAGCCAGTCAATGGGCGACCCGATCAGGCCGATCTGCATCAGCAGCAGGTTGATGGAGCCGGACTGCGCCAGCACCTGGCGCATCCCGATGGCCCCCACGAACGGCGGCATGATCATGGGCAGCAGCAACAGCCCGGTCAGGACTGATTTGGCCGGGAAACTGTAGCGCGCCACCACAAAGGACAGGGGAAGGGCGACC
>JAUVVP010000419.1 GCA_030604585.1 Planctomycetota bacterium
CCGCAGCACAGGATGACGGGAAGGAGGACAGCCATAGCCGCTCGGCCGGTCGTGGTTCGATGGGCCTGCCGCAAGCCGATGATCTCAATGACTATGATCCATATGGTGCCTATCAGGCCGCCGCAGATGGGGATGACGTTGAATAGAGACGTGCAGCCCGAGGCGTAGGCAACGACTGCGTAAGTGGCTTCGAAGGATTCGTTCGCCCCCCCCAGGATCCAGAGGCAGCAGTGCAAGATGCCAGAAGCGATGAACGAGCCAACGAGAACACCGAGGGGCACAAGGACAAGCGTCAATACCACCTGCACGCTCACGCTCACGCTCACGCCTAACCTCGCGAAGTCCCCCGCAACGCCACCTGCTGCGGCTTCGGTCCAGCCCAGCGTGTGAAGCAGTAACTGCCCTGCGGCTGCGACGTAGCCCCCGATAGAACCGACGATCAGGACGAAGACCAGTGACCCGCTCAGCGAGCCGGTGACGTTGATGCGAGAGAACGCCTCCGAAGGGCTCAACAGGACGATCTGCACGGTCTTCCAGAGCGCAGCCAGAGCCGAGCGGTATCGCCCTCTGTCTTGCCAGGGCAGGGACGACCCGACCGGCCTGCGATCCTCCACGCGAGGGCCCGAGGCTGCGGGCACAGGTTCGACGAGTTCAGGCTCCTTCTCGACACCCGGTGGGAAAGGAATATGCACCATGCGTCCGCAGCCCGGGCACTTGCCCTGCTTGCCGGCGTGCTCTTCTCCCACCCTCAGCACTTTGCCGCACTCGCATCTGACCGTTATCTGCACTTCGACTCTCCCTCCACGTTCCTTCGCGGGGTGGAATATCCTTGGCAACCGCCAGCATCTTAGTGGCCACGTCGTGGACCGTCAAATAGGACACAACACCTGGCTCGTGAGGTCGGGCGTCTACGGGCGAGCGCCAGCCCCCGCGGCCGGCTATCTCCCCGGACAGCCGCTCCCGGGTCCCTTCGGCCTCCATCGGCGCAGATGCGAGAGCATCCAGCCGCGCCCTGGACGACCGTTCAACACTGGAACCGAGGCCGTTCAGTCCTGCTCCGCGGGCAGCTTCCGGATGGGGATCATGATCTCCGTCTCCATCTCGGCGTAGCTCGCGACCGGCCCCTGCGACTGCATCTTCTCGACGCAGGAGTCTATGGCTACGTGACCGTTCTCCTGCATCCAGGCGCTGAGGCTTGCGCGAACGGAAGTCTGGTCTTCCACGCCCTTCGGTTTCCGGACGACGGCCATCTCCATGCCCGGCAGACGCTTGACGTCGGTGAACTCCCCGAGCGTGCCGGCCTTCTGAAGGGCTGCCTCCCCGACCGGTATGCGGATCTCGGTGAGATAGTGCTCGGGCGAGACGAGTCCCGGGTTGTTCAAGTACACGAGGGTCACCGCCCCCTGGGGGAACATGCCGTTCTGCATGGCCAGGCCGAACAGGCCGCCGATGGTCCCCCCGACCGTCTCGTACGGCCCCCGATGGAGCGTGTAGAGCACCACCTGGGCCGGCACCTCTCGCACGGATACCTCGGGCTTGTCGGCGCCAGGTGCGGCAGAGGCCGCCGCAATGCCCACGATCACGATCCCCGCCAGCAGACAGCGCACGGACCACCGTTTCCTCTCGCTCATCTCAGTTCCTCCCTTGTGCTAATGAGCTTCGCGTTGACAGAAGGTACAGTCTTCGGAGAGTCGTCCTCGTCCTCGTCGTCGTCCTCGTTCTCGAAGCCGTTGTTCTCGAGCGGATTACGACGACGAGGACGAGGACCGCTCGCTCCGCTCGCCGAGGACGAGACGTTTCTTTTGCTGCGCGAACGTCAATAAGTGAAGAGGCCAACGCTCGCGCCGGGAACGCCCCACACCGCGTGGCAGCACCCGTTCCCGACGTACGCGATCTCTCGGTCCTTCCGCGTGCATTCTATCCGGAGGCAAGCGTTCGTCAACGCGGAGAGAGGGCACGAGCCCAACGCCTGTGGGCGACCGCTGGTGCGGCCGCTCCTCGGTCACACCTTGACAGGCGGCTCGCGGATGCCTAAGGTTGGCTGCCCGTGGACCGCGCTGCGCGCCATGCGAGGAACCGGCGTACATGAACATCCGAGTCTGCACGCTGCTGCTTGGGTTGGCGCTGTTGGGGTGCGCGCTCTTGGCGGACGAAGCCGGCGCCCCGGCCCGGCGGCCCGTGGTCGGCGCCATCCGCTGGGATGCCTGGTTCGCGGGCGGCCGCTACGAAAGGTTCCTCGCAGCCCGGCAGTGGCATTACCGCCTGCCCTTCTACGCCCGGGTCGTCTCACGCGACAAGGTGGAGGTCCGCTCCGACACGCAGGAAGTGATGGACCGCGAGATCGCCTACGCCGCCGGAGCCGGGCTCGACTACTGGGCCTTCTGCTACTACCATCCCGATTCCTTCGAGACAGCGGACCGCTACAACTACGGCCTGCGGCTCTACCTGGCCAGCGGCCACAGGGCGGACCTGAGCTTCTGCCTGATACTGCTGCAACACGTCGGCCCTACCGACGAATGGCCGGGCACGGTGGATCGCCTCGTCGAGCTGTTCAAGGAACCGACCTACCAGAAGGTGTTCGGCGGGCGGCCGCTGCTCTACGTCTTCGGAGTTGACGAGATAGTGGCGCGCTTCGGCTCACGCGAAGCGGCCAGGGAGGCCCTCGACCGCCTGCGCCGCCGGTCGGTCGAGGCGGGGCTGGGATCGCCCTACCTCGTGGCGCAGGTCTTCCACGCTTACCGGGGCGCGGAGCACGTGGATGCCCTCGGGCTCGACGCCGTCAGCGCCTACAGCCGTCCCGGCGGCGCGGGCAATGAGCAGCATCCCTACGACGAGCTGGCCAGGGCGAACCGGGACTTCTGGAACGCCTGCAAGGCGACCGGCAGGCAGGTCATCCCGATCGTCAACACCGGCTGGGACAACCGGCCGCGCCGCGGAGACCCCACCATAGTGCAGAACCCCGAGGGCCCGTGGTATGAGGAACCCACGCCGGCGCAACTGGCCGAGCACCTGCGGGCCGCGCTGGCGTGGAACGGGGCCAACCCGGCCCACGCCGAGG
>JAUVVP010000372.1 GCA_030604585.1 Planctomycetota bacterium
CTGCCATGCTCGACATGCCGGGCTGAGCGGGCCCCAACCGCTCGGCGGCCCCCGCCAGCCACTCCAGGATCGGCCCCCAATCGCCCTGCTTCCCGGCGCCAACCATCCACGCATCGGCCGGCAGGTACTTGAGCAGGTCAAGCGATCCCCGCGGCATCTGGGCAACGTACTCGGCCAGGCCGCTGCCCTCGACGGGCTGCATCCGCATCCAGGCCTCGATGGAGCCCTCGGGGAGCGAAAAGCCACCTTCGGCGGCATCGATCTGGAGGGCCAGCCCCTCCACGCCATCAAGGCCGGTTTCCATCATCCCTTGCATGTCCATGCCGCTGGCGCCGCCCATGGCCATCCCCATGCCCATGGCCATGGACATCTGCCGGCGGACGAGATCAAAGGGGTTCTGGTCCTGGGCGTCGAGGGCATCCAGAAGTCGCCGCAGGCGGACCATCCCGCCCATATCCGCGTCCGCAAAGAGCGGCTCGGCCGCCAGGGCTCCGGCCTCCATGAGGGCCACCGCCTTCTTGACCGCTTCCACGTCGGAGCCGAGGGCGGCGCGGTTGCCTACGATGCCAATGGCCAGGGGGTTGCCCCATTCGTCCCCCGCCCCGAACGCCTCGAAGTAAACGTGGATGCCGTCCTCCTCGCCCTCCTCGTCCAGCTCGGGAATGAGGCTGTCCAGGTAGCGAGCCGGGTCCGTGACGGTGAAGACGAACACGGGCTCACTGCTCTGCGCCACCTCGAGGATGACCACGTGGAAGGGCTTCTGGAGGTCAACCGTGGAGGGGTCCAAGGTCTTCATCACATCTTCCGGCATCTCCTCGGTCAGGTCGTCCACCATGGCGTCCGGGTCGAGTTGCACCAGCAGGTCAGTCATCTTCTGCTGAAAGGAGACCAGGTTGCCCACCTCCGCGAATACCAGCACCTCCTGCGGCAGCTTCTGCGCAGCGGACGGCTGCCCGGAGGCCACGGCCGACCCCAACAGCAACAGCACAGCACACAACGCACTTGCCCTCTTCATCGCGTTTCCTCCGTGACAAGAATGGATCATGGCCGGCCCGCAAGGTAGCACGGAACAGCCCTCAGTGCAAGCACCATGGCGGGGCAAGGCCCCATGCCGTTCGGCTCAATCCCCCCACGCGCTGTGCCGCGCGTCGTTCCGGCAAGAGAAGGGAACCCGGGCCGGGCGCCGCCCCGTTTCCCCTGTATACGCACGAGGGTGGGCGCGTATTCACTCCAAACGGAAGAACAGCAGGCGGGGCATGCCGGCGGCGCGAACCTTCAGGGACTCCCCGTCCAGCTCCACAGGGACAGTCGCTTCGCCGCCCTCAGCGAGGGCGGGCTCGACCCCCCGGACGAACTCGAAGCCCGACAGGCCGGCCTGCTCCAGGTCCAGGGCGCAGAGCCGCTCCTCACCGTCGCGGGTCGGACTCCAGACCGCCACACAGGCCCGCTCGCGGCCGTCCCGAAACCGGTAGGCGTAGACCCCGTCGGCGTCCTCCCGCAGGGCTTCATCGAAGCGGTAGTCCCCCAGGTTCGCCTTCAGCGAGGCCAGCGCATGGTAGGCGGGCTGCTTGACGCCGTTCGATATCAGGCCGCAGGCGTTGTGGAGGCCCGCTTCGGCGCCCTCGTCCCGGTACCAGAACATGTAGGCGCGCTCAACGCCCAGGCGCGCGAAGATCAGGTAGGAGCGCACCAGGTACTGCGCCTGTAGGGTGCGGCTCAGGGCGGAGGGTCGCTTGTCTATCGGCACGCCCTCCTGCACGGCGGCGCCTTCGGCCAGGTGGGCGTCCCAGCCGAACTCGGTCACCCAGACCTCCTTGTCCGCCGCGTGTTCGTCGCGCCAGGCAATGACGTCGCGCACTCGGCTCAGGTAGTCGCACTGCGGGTCCTCGGGGTGCGTCCGGCGCCGATTCGGCCACCCGCCCACGATGGCGTAGGTGTGCACGTTCAGGACGTCGATCTCATCGAGCCAGTCCTCGTAGCACGCGATGCTCCTGGCGTAGCGGTCGCTCCGGCCGAGGGTGATGGCCGCCGTGGCGATGCGTATCCCCGGGTCGCCCTCGCGCAGGCCACGGGCCATAGCGCGCGCGACGGCGCGGTACTGCTCGTCGGAGTACTCGCCCGGCTCATTGCCCAGCTCGGCCGTGTCCACCAGGCCCTTGCCCGACGGCCCGAAGAAGCGCGCGAACGCCTTGCCATAGCCGTAGGCGCTTTCCTCCGGGTTCGCCCAATCGTCGGGCTTCACGACGCCTATCATGATCGAGGCGTTTATCTCGAACCCCGCCCTCCGCCATCCCCCGTAGAGCTGCTCCCAGTTGACCCGGTTCAGGGCGAAAGGATACGGCGGGTCCCGGTACGGCTCGGTTACGTCCAGGTCCCAGTTGATGCCGTGGTAGTTGCGCACATGAGCAGCCACCGGCGCGTAGATGGGGCCGTCGAAGTGGTAGTGGCCGCAGACGCCCATGAAGTCCTTCATGGCGGGGCGTCCCGCTTCTGCTGAAACGGTCGCCCGCGGGGAGAGGACCTGCGCGGAAATGCAGCACCAGAGCAGAAGCGGGAACAGTCGGTTCGCTCTCATCAGACGCGCTCGGCCAGGACCACGTCGAGCACGTCCGACAGCCTGGCGGTTGCCAGACAGATGGATGAGTCGGCTGCTCCGTAGTAGACCCACAGCTCCTCCCCGCGCACGAACCCGCCACTGGGGAACACGACGTTGGGCGCGTCGCCCACTTGCTCGTAGGACTCGCGCGGCGTCAGGAGCCAGCGGCGCGCCCGGGCGATCATCCGGTGCGGTTCGTCCAGGTCCAGCAGGGCCGCGCCGAACCTGTATACGGGCTGCCCCAGCACCTCCTTGACACCGTGATAGATGAGCAGCCAGCCGGCCTCGGTTTCGATGGGCGGCAGGCCGGCCCCGACGCGCAGGCCGTCCCACCAGGGCCCCCCGCGAAGCGGCACCACTACCTGCGACCTGCCCCAGAAGACCAGGTCCGGCGAATAACCGATCCAGATGCTGCCGCCGCCCACAGCCGGCCGGTGCAACATCGCGTGAAGGCCGTTGAACTTGCGCGGGAACAGGGCGGCGTCCTTGTCGTCCGGGGGGAAGGCCAGCCCGATGCGCTCCGCCGTCTCGAAGTCGTGGGTCACGGCCAGGCCGATGCCCGGACCGTGTTCCGAGTAGGCCGTGTAGGCGAGCCCCCACGCCTGAAGCTCCTCCATCCAGGTGATGCGGCAGTCCTCCACGCCGAATGATTCGTGAGGGAAGCCCTGGGCGGGATGCAGCAGCGCCCTGTCCCCCACCGTCCAGCCCGTCACGCCGTTCTTGCTGCGCGCCACGGTCAGATGGGACCGCCCCGAAGTGCTCTCCACTCGCAGAAGCAGCACGACTTCGTTCCCCAGGTCGGCGACCCCGGCGTTGAACACCGCGTTGGCCTGGTA
>JAUVVP010000060.1 GCA_030604585.1 Planctomycetota bacterium
AAAGAGGGCATCCCCGTCGTGATCGGACGCCAGCCATACGCCGGCGCCCTGGAGACGCTGCGTCGGATGGCGGACGAGCGCGACTGCCCCCGCTGGGAGGTCGGCCGGGAACTCGTAATAGCCGATGCGCGCCCGACAGGGGCCCCGGTCGCTGGAACGGACGCCGAGCCGGGGTGGCGGTTCTCTCTGAAGACGCCGACGCGCGACTACGGGGGCCTCTTCACTTCCCTGCTCGGCGCCCACCAGCTCGACAACCTGGCGGCGGCCATCGGCGCGCTCGAGCTGATGGGCGGCCGGGAGGCCCTGGCAATTGACGCCGGCCGGATGGCGGGGGCCATCGCCGAGTTCAGGATGCCGGCCCGCGTCGAACTGCTCCAGCCGAGGCCGGCCCTCGTGCTCGACGTGGCCCACACGGGGGAGTCGGTCCGGGCGTTGCTGGATGCCCTGGAGGTGCATTTCCCGGGCAGGCCGCTGCGCGTGGTGTTCGGCTGTTCCGCCGGCAAGGACCTGGCGGGAATGCTCCGGCTGCTGCTGAGCAAGTGCATCTCCTTCACGGCCACGCAGGCGAGCGTGCCGCGCGCCCTGCCCGTGAACAAAGTCGCCGAGGCCGCCCGGCGCGCAGCGGCCGCCGTGGCCCCGAAGGTGGCCATTAGAACGGTCGGCGACCCCTGGGAGGCGCTCCGGCGCGCGTTGTCCGAGGCCGAACCGGGGGACGTGGTCTGCGTGACGGGCTCGTTCTACGTGGCGGGCGAGGTGCGCGACGGGTGGCTGCGGGACCATCCCGCGGCGGCCGATTAGTCCGGCGAGGCCACGGGCGGGCGGAGCTGCTCGAGCTTCTGAGCGGCCTCGGCGGCCAGCTTCTCATCGCCCTGGGCAGTGGTCACCTCGTACAGGGCCAGCCAGGGCAGGTAGTGGCCTTCTTGCAGGTCACGGGCCTTCTTGGCATTACCGCGCGCCGTCAAGAGCGCCACGCCCCGCGCGTCCGGGGCTTTCTCGGCCATGCGGACCAGGCAGCGGGCGTGGAACGCCAGGGCCGTCCAGCAGTCCGGGTCGCGGTCGATCACCGCGCCCACCTCCATGCGTATCCACGCCGGCCGCTCGCGCTCCAACGACTGCTCGAAAACGACGGGATTGGAAAGGGCGAACTCGGGCAGGTCTGCCTCACGGAGCTTGAAGAGGTCGTCCCGCAGCCCGATGACGGCCACGTCGTCCCAGTAGACGCAGCGCCAGCGGCCACCGGCGAACAGATGCGAAGCGTCCTTCTTGCGGTAGCGCACCAGGAACATCTCGACGCCACGGTCATCCAGGACCTGCTCCCAGCCCTCGCCTCCCTGCTCGACCTGAAGGGCCTGCCCGATGATCTCGTCCCCGTAGACCAGGCAGCGGCCGTCAATGAAGACCTGCATCTCCGGCCAGAGCCGCCAGATCAGATAGCCGCCCCATTCGTAGGAATTGTAGAGCCGGTAGTTCAGCCCCTTCGCCTCGATGTAATCGCACGCCTTGACCGGGAACCTGTCCCGTGCCAGGCCCGTTCGCGGCAGGCCGCCCCTGGCGAAAGGCAGCGCGCCGACCACCAGGGCCAGCAGGATTGCCACGTAGGCGTATCGTTTCCGCTCCCCCCCTTCGGCCTCGCCGGGTGCCTGCGGAAAGCACCGCCGCGACACGGCCAGGTGCCAGCCGAACACCGACGGAACCAGCAGCAGGAACCAGGCCATGTGCCGGACGGCTTGCACGGCAAGGAACGCGAACCCGCACATCAGCAGCAGGTCGGTGACCACCGGCCCTATCTCGTCGCCAAGCCGGCCGGCCTTCCGGCTGAAGTACACCGAGCGCACCAGGATGATGCCGCCCAGGGCGAGCAGGCCCCAGAACACAGCGAAAGCCATGCCGAACGGCATCGGCTGCCACTCCTGCACCTGCTTGACCAGCTTGACGCCCTCCAGAAGCCGGAAAGGATACAGCAGCGTGCCCGGCCCGTACGGGGTGAGAAGGGAGGCCGGCAGGCACAGAACGCCCGCCAGGAACATGGCCCTGAACCTGGCGCCGTCCGGCTCTCTCAGCAGCGCGCCGCCGTAAGGACGCCCGCCCCTGCGTACCCAGAGCGAGACCATCTCGCCCACGCCGAAGGCGCCGATCAGCAGAATGCCGCTGATGAAGCCTGCGTGCAGGTTGGCCCACAGGACGGTCAGCAGCGGGAGCAAGATGAGCCGCCCTCCGGCTCCCCACAGGAAGCAGCTCTCGGCCGCCAGGCGTTTGAATCGCCGGCGGCACTCGCGGGCCTGCTCCAGGGCGCGCTCAAGCGGCGAGGCAGCGCAGGACTGAAGGATCAGCGCGAAGGCGATGAACAGGACGAAGGAGAACAGGTAAGGCCGGGCCAGGGCGCGCAGTTTCAGTTGCAGGCACGCCGCCAGCACGAGGACGGAGGCCAGACCGGCCCCCACGCCGCGCTTCCTGGCCGCCACCCAGCCGACCATCAGGCTGCCGGCGATCAGCACGGCGCGCAGGCCGATCAGGCCCGTCGTGCCGCCCGCCCGCCACACGCCCGTAAGCGCCAGCCCGGACAGCCACGAATGGTAGGTCCACGGCCGCCCCGCCGCCGTAAAGGAAAACGGATCGGTCCTGGGCACGGCGCCGGAGGAGAGGATCAGACCCCCCGCCTTCAGGTGCCACCACAGGTCGTAGGCGAACAGTGGACCCAGAAAGGCGAGCAACGCCGCCGCCAGCGTGATGCAGAACAGGAACCGCCTGTCCTCAAGGACCCTACCTGCGTGCAGTTGAAGCATCCTCGCTCTCTCTAGCCGTAAGGGTCACGCGGAGGTCGTCGGACGTGCCCGACGGGTAGAACTCCATCGTGCGGCCCGAGGCATGGCCGGCCACTGTGGCCTTGCCCTGGCGCAAGGTGATGATGATAGCGCCTTCCCTCTCAGTAATCCAGAGTGGCACGCCCCGTTCTCGGAGCACCTCACGCGTCCGCGGGTGGCAGTCCTCCTCGCGCCCGCTGACGAGGGCCACGGCGGGACGCACGTGCCCGACGAACTCGTCCAGGCCGGCATGGTAACGGCCGTGATGCGGCATCACGAGCACGTCGGCCATCAGCCTGTCGCCGTAGTCTCGCGAGAGCCGCCGGATGGCCCTGCTCTGTGCATCGCCCGGCAGCAGAAAGCTCAGCCCCTCGTAGGAGCCGAGCAGCACCAGGGAGCGATCGTTCTCGGACACGGCCGGGTCCGCGGCGAACCGACTGTTCGGGTGCAGGACGACGCACCGCAGACCTCCCCCGATCAGCTCCGCCCCTTCGCTCAGGTGCCGCAGCGGCGGGCCGTGCCGGCGCAGCGTTCGGCGCACCAGGCGCTGGAACGGCCGCAGCCGTCCGGTGGCGGGAGCGATAATCCGATCGATCTCGAACCGCCGGCTCAGGAAGGGCAGGAAGTTGCAGTGGTCCGTGTTGAGGTGCGAGGCAACGGCGACATTGACGTGGCCGACGCGCTCGTGCCACAGCAGCTCGGCGACCGCCGCCTCAGCCCCCTGGCGGAACGAGCCCGCGTCGAAGAGGAGCGTCTGGCCCTCGGGCACCTGAAGGAGCGCCGCCTGCCCGGCGCCCACGTCGGCCACGGTCAGCCTGAACGGACGGTCAAGCCGCGCCGCCACGTCGTTGACCAGGAAGCTGGCGCCCAGCACGAGGGCGGCGGCCACGGCAACTTTGCGGCCCGCGTGCAGCCGCCCGCGCAGCACCCAGGCGCCCAGTGCAATGCAGAACAGCCCGATCCACCACGCCGGCGGCGAGGGTATGTAGACGCCAACGCCCGGCAGCCAGGCCGAGATCTGCAAGAGCGTTTCGATGTTCTCACTCAGCAGCAGGGCCACCCAGGCGACGGCGCCCGTCCCCAGGCCCCCCACAAGAACAGTGATGACCAGCACGAAACACGCCAGCAGAAGCAGCAGGACCAGCGGCCAGACCAGCACGTTCAGCAGGGGCGCAAAGAAACAGAGCGAGTTGAAGTAATAGGCTCGGATGGGCGCCGTTGCTACCCAGACGCTGCACGTCAGCACGAGCATGCTGCGCGTCCATTCCCACAGGTCGCCCCGGACGGTCCGCTCCTCGGGCCGGCGCAGGCGCGCGACGAAATCCTGCCAGGGCCACAGTATGCCGAGCAGTTGAGGGTAGATGCAGGCCATCGCCCAGACCGCCACGAACGTGAGCTGAAAGCCCGGCGCGAAGAGCTGCTGCGGCGAGATGAGCAGGATGATCAGCGCGGCGCCCGCCAGGGCGGACGGCGCGTCCCGCTGGCGTTCCAGGACCGGGGCTGCCAGCAGAAACGTGAACATCCAGCCCGCCCGCATCGCCGAGACGTGCATGCCCGTGAACAACACGTAGAGCCAGATCAGGGCGATCGTCAGCACTGCCCGCAGGCGCACCGGCAGCCCCAACAGGGCGAAGCCGTATCCGACGAACAGGCAGAACAGCCCGACGTGGAGCCCGCTGATGGCCAGGAAATGAAGCGTGCCGGACTCCTTCAGCAGGGCGTCCTGCTGCGGCGTGAGCGCGCTGCGCCGGCCGAACAGAAGCGCACGCACCAGGGCGAACCGTGAGCCGCCGGCGCCGTCCAGGTGGCGTTCCAGCCGGTCCTGCACTAACGAGCGCAGCCGGCCCACGGCGGCGGCGACAGAGCTGTGCCACCGCGAACGGCTCAGGACGCGGAACGCGGAAGGAGACTCGACCGAGGCGGCGGCATAGCTGCCCATCCGCTCGTAGACGAGGGCCATGTCCCGCTGGCCGGGGTTGGTGGGGGCGCGGTTCTTCCACGGCCGGGCCAGGAACTCCACCCTGTCCCCCACGTTCAGGCGCGGCCGTCCGCCGTTCACGAAGACGGCCATGCCGCCGGCCGTTGCGCGCCAGGTCTCCCGGTCGGCCGAGAGGGCCTCCACCTCCACCCGCACGAGCCAGTACTCTTCAGGTGGCATGTCCTCGGGGCTGAAGGCGCGCCACCGATAGTGTCGTTCCGGCTCGCGCGTCACTTCGGCGCGCAGGTAGGAGAGGTGCTGCCCGTCGAGAGAAAGGTTCCTCAGATGCCCGGCCGGCTTGTGGCGGAACCGGGCGGCGTGGTAGAACCCCCCGAGGGGCACCAGCAGCAGGACCGCCAGGACCCAGTTCCCCCACGGCGCCAAACCCCGCCTGGCGGCCCAGACGGCCGGCAGCAGCACTGCCAGCACGAGGACGGCCCAGGCCCAGAGCACCGGACACAGCGCGCCGTCCAGCGCGATACCCAACGCGAAGCCTCCCAACACCGGCACCAACGGCCGATGCCGCGGCGGCTGCGTTGGTTTCATCTCACTGCTGGACCCCCTCTGCGCCACAAGCTCGCACCTCGCAGGTCGCCGACCCTCGGTTGCAACGCCCGCACCGGGGGCCTACCATAAGCGCGCAAGCCGGTCCATTGCAATGTGATACGGCCGCCCGGCAGGCGGGCCGCGCGGAGGTCAGATGCCGGCCAACGACGACACCCTCAAGGTTGGCTACGTTCTGGAGCGGTTCCCCTGCGCCAGCGAGACCTTCATCGCCAATGAGGTCCGAGGCGTGACGGAGTGCGGCGCGAGCGTCACTGTCTTCGCCCTTACGGCAGGCGCGGGCGGGCCCGACGTCCGCGCGGACGTGGTCTACGCCCGTCCCGAAGGGAACGGCGTGGAAGGCGGCTGGCTTGCGGGGGCCATGGGGGTTCTGAGCGATCCGTTCCGCCTGGGAGGGAACTCGCCGCGTCAACTGATTGCGGCGCTGCGCCACGGCGGCGCGGTGCGCAGGTTCGCCGCCGAGGTCGAACGCAGGGGCATCCGTCATCTGCACGCCCACTTTGCGTCGCTGCCCACGACGCTGGCGCTGATGGTCGCTCGGCTGGCGCCCGTCACCGTCAGTTTCTCCGCCCATGCGTGGGACATCTACGTTGGAGACGGCAAGCTGCCGCAGAAACTGAGCCGCGCGCGCCTCTGCATCACATGCACGGAGGCGAACGCGGAGCGGCTTCGGGCCCTGGCGCGCGAGGGCGACCGGGACAAGATCGTCCGCATCTACCACGGGACGGACCTGGAGAGGTTCTCGCATCGGCCGCGGCCGGACGTTGCGTCCCCGCCGCGCATCGTCGCCGTGGGGCGGATGGTGCCCAAGAAGGGCTTCGAGACCCTCCTGCACGCGTGTGCGGCGCTCAAGGAGCGGCGGGACTTCCGCTGTGAACTCTTCGGCGAAGGCCCGCTGGCCGACCGGCTCAAGGCGCTGGCCCGCCAGTTGGGACTGGAAGGCGCCGTCACCTTCCCGGGATGGGTGCCTTACGGGTCCATGGCGGACGTCTACCATCGTGCGGACCTCGTCGCCGTGCCTTCCGTGCAGGCCCCGGACGGGGATCGGGACGGGCTGCCGAACGTGGTGGTGGAGGCGATGGCGGCCGGCACGCCGGTGGTGGGCAGCGACTTCTCCGGGATTCCGGAGGCCGTGAAGCACGAAGGGACCGGCCTGCTCTGCCCGCCCGGCGACGCCCGCGCACTGGCCGATGCCATCGAGCGCATGCTGACCGACGCGCCCCTCAGAGAGCACGTCGTGGAGCAGGGCCGCCGACTGGTCGAGCGGAACTTCGACTGCGCCGCGAATGCCCGCAACGTATACGAGGCGCTGCGCCGCGCAGCCGGAGAATAGGGACAGGACGCCCTGCTGCAGCGGCGGAGAAGCCCCTGAACGCCCGGCCCTTCTCCACAGGCCAAAGCCGGGTCTGATGCGGGTCCCATGGTCCCTGCAAGATTAAACTTCTACGCGTTCACTGCGGTCGCCGGGCCGTCTCGGCTCGGAGTCCGGCGAGACGCCGGACCTACCCAGAGGGGGGCATTTGCCGGCCGACTCCAGGACCGGACATTACCCCTACGGGGCCCACTTGGATCGCGACTGCGTGTCCGGGGAAATGGCCACCGCGTGTTGAGGAACGTAAACACGGCGGGCCGTCATCGGCTCTGCGCCGCATGCGAAAGCGCACGAACGGGGATGACCTGCGCGTCATAAGCCATTCTATGCGAATGGCTTGTGTCATCATGTGCATCTGCCGCACGGTCCGCGCGGCGCTCAGGCACAGCCTTTGCGGAGCCCCACAGGACTTCCTGTGAACCGATGGGCAAGGGAACCTTGACGCGAGAGGGGGGAAGGATGAAGAAGGCACGGATGTGGGTGTGTGTTGCGTTTGCGGCAGTGCTCGTCTTTGCGCTTGCGCCCGCGGACAGCGCCGATCTTTCGCCGGGCGAGAAGCTTCTGAAGTTCAGGGACGAGAGCTGTCTGTTTGCACCAGATGGGGGCGGGGCGCGGGTGCCGGTTCCACTGTCCGACTTCAGCGGGGTCGTGCCGGGCCTGGAGCAGAGGACCATCTTCCGCACCACGACGATCTTCAATACCGGGGGCATCGTGGAGTTCGACACCAGTTCGCCCACCGAGCTGACGGGGGTGATCTACGATCTGGAGTTGGTGAACGTCCAGGTCTCCGGCACCGTCGTGATCCTGGATTTCGCACCCCTGGGCAGGAATCCGTTCAATGGCGACGTGGATGGGGACAGGGCCTCGATCCCCGTGACCGGTGGCGTTCTGGAGGTCTACGAGGACGCGGCGAAGAACTACACGGCCAACCCCGGCGGCGTGCCGAAGTACGACACAAAGCTGCCGGCCGTGCCTCCCGTTCCTTTCCATGCGGGCAACGGGCCGGGCCATTGGGTGGAAGGCGGGGCCGGCCATTCCGGCCCGGCCGGCGCCGACAGCTTCACCGGGACGACCGACGGCGACTACTGGCTGGCCGCCGTGCTGATCGACCTGAATTACCTGGTCTCGATCGGCGTCGTGCTGCCGCCCGCAATCCCGTTCGGCCCGGGGGTTGTCGCCCGCACTCAGATTGATGTCTCCTCAGGTACGGGGTCCGGATTCGCTTACGCCAACGTGGTCGGAGGCAGTTTCGAGGCCAGCATCGAGCGCAGTGGCCTGGGCAACCTCGTTGACATCGCGCTCCTCTTTGACACGGCCACGCCGATCTTCAGCGGTGGTCAGCTCATCGACACGCTGATCTACCAGGGGCGGGGGCAGTGGACACTCGACAGCCAGGATCCCGTCGTGTTCTTCGTTGCCGAGCCCGGCAACGGCGGCGGCGAGGGCTTCACGCCCGGATTCTGGAAGGCGAAGCGGCATCTCGTTGAGTGGGACGCCACGCCCTACAGCACCGGCGACAGCTACGAGGCCGTCTTCGGAGTGGACCTTACCGGCAAGCTGGACGGCTTGACGCTGCTGGAGGG
>JAUVVP010000463.1 GCA_030604585.1 Planctomycetota bacterium
CCATCATTGACATCAGTAGGCCCGACTGGTACGAGCCGGTGGCCCGGAAGGTGAAGGAACTCGACCCCTACGTGCTCCATTTCCAGCACGAGTACGGCCTCTACAACTACGTGGACGACCGGGGAGTCTCGGACAATAACGCCGGCTTCATCAAGCTGCTCCAGAGGCTGGAGTCGTGCCCCACGGTGGTCGAGCCGCACACGGTCCACGGCCGCATGAAGGACCACGAAGAGGAGTTCATCCGGCAGTTGGCGCGGGTCTGCAACCTGCTGCTGTTCAAGTGTCACTACCAGAAGTGGCGGCTGGACTGGACGTTCTCCGCCAAAGGCTGGGAGCGGCCGCACAACATCATGATCGTGCCCCACGGCGCCCGGTCGGACCGCCGCTACGCCATTGACCAGGTGGACGGGCTGAAGGAAGAACTCGGCCTTGGCGAGCTGCGCGGCAAGCACATCATCGGCCTGGTGGGCTGGATCCAGGCCAACAAACGCTGGGACATCCTGACCGACATGTGGGACGGCGTCCACGAGGAGATCCACCGAAAGACCGGCCTGGACTGGACCTTGCTGGCGGCGGGCGACATCCGCGACCCCAACGATCGGCCCGAGTTCGAGCGCTACGTTGATGGCGTCAGATTCCTGGAGGAGAAGGGCATCGGCCACTTCTACCGGTTCACCCCCCGCGGTGACGTCTACTACAAGGTGATGGGCATCTGCGACTTCGTCGTCCTGCCGAGCATTGACGAGACCCAGTCGGGGACGCTGGCCCGCATAATCGCCCTCAACAAGCCGTACATAACGACGGCGCCGCTGGAGGGGCTGACCGCCCAGACGCTCGAGAGCGGCGGGGGCCTGCTCTTCACCAACAGAGAGATGCTGCGCCGGCAGGTGGTGCGGCTCGCCACGGACGAGGGGCTCCGGTGGGAACTCGGCCACAGCCTTTACCGCTACCTCATGGACGTGGTAAGCTGGGAAGTCATCGCCCGGAAGTACTACGAGGCATACCAGGCGGCCAACGCCGAGGTTCGTGGCGGCGTCTGCATAGACATCCCGCCCGAGTTCTGAGCGGCCCTAACAGAATAACCGCAGAGAACGGAGAGCACGCAGAGAGCACTACCAGTAGGAGCTTCTTCCTCTCTGCGTTCTCGGCGCCCTTAGCGGTAAGCCCTTTCTGTTAGAGCGTCCAAGCCGGCGTCCCGTCGGGGGATTGCTGCTGCGTTCCGCCTTTGTTGCTCTTGCTCCCCAGGGCTTTTTGCCTGAAGAGGCGACGGCCTCCGGGCCGGACGCGGCGGCCAAGAGCGACTCTCCCGGAGGTGCGGGTTCCATGCAACTGCGCCACGTGGTGACCAGTTTCTTGCTCCATCCGGCTGACGGCACCGTCCTGCTGGGGCGCCGCAGCGACCGCGTCAGCACCTACCCCGGCCATTGGGGGGCCATAAGCGGTTCGGTCGAGGGCGTCATGCCTCTGGAGCAGGCCTACCGCGAGATAGAGGAAGAGACCGGCCTGCCGCCGTCGGAACTCGAGCTTCTCGCCGAAGGGTGGCCGGTCAGGTTCCCGGACTGGGCGCTGGGCGTCGTGTGGGTCGTCCACCCCTACCTTCTGCGCTGCGCCTCCCCGGACCGCGTCAGGCCGGACTGGGAACACGTGCGGTTCGAGTGGGTCGAGCCCTCGCGCATATCCCGACTGCGGGCGGTGCCGAAGCTGCTGGAGGCCTACGAGGCCGCCACGGCCGCCGAAGGACGCCCCGACAGCCGGTGGGCCTTCGACCTGGTGCAGCACGACCGCCAGCACGGGGCCGAGCAGCTCGGCCTCTGGGCGCTCGAGGGCCTCAAAGGGGCGGCCGAGGAAGCGCTCGCCGTCACTGACCGCCCGGCCGACATATCCTCCGCCATGAAGGCGGCCTGCCGCGAGGCGCTCGCGCTGCGTCCGAGCATGGCCCCCGTGCGCTCCGCCGCGCTCCGCGTCTTCGGCGTCTGCCGGGACGTGCTCGGCCGCAAGGAGGCCGTCGCTGCGCCGGAGAACATCGTCCTGGAGATCGCAGCACTCATTGCCGCGCGGGAGGAGGAGTCCGTGGCGCCTGCGTCTGCCGCCATGCCGTTCATCTCCGACGGGGCAAGGGTGGTCACCCTGAGCTATTCGTTCACGGTCCTCTGCGCGCTCAGGGAGGCGGCCGGCCGGATATCGGGGCTCACCGTGGCGGAATCGCGCCCCGCACTCGAGGGGCGGCAGACCGCCCGCCTGGCGGCCTCCTTCGGTGTCCCGACGGACCTGGTGACCGACGCCGCCGCCGTTCGCACGGTCCAGCACGCCGACCTTGTGCTGTTCGGCGCCGATGCACTCTGCGCGGACGGTTCGGTGGTCAACAAGGCGGGCACATTCGCCCTCTGCTGCGCCGCGCGGCATTTCGGCACCCCGACCCTCTGCCTTGCCACTGAGAGCAAGGTCCTGCCCGCCGGCCGACAACCCCGGATGGAGGAAATGGAACCCGAGGAACTCGGCGAGCCCATCCCCGGCGTCCAGACGCGCAACGTGTACTTCGAGAGCGTCCCTGGCGAGCTGGTGGGACGGGTCCTCACCGGGGCCGGCCCGATGGACCCGGAGCGCCTTCGAAGCGTCGCAGAGTCACTGGCTGAGCTGGAGGGCGCCCTGGGCCGCTGAGGCCGCCCCGTGTCTCAATCAGCAGGCACGGGCTTTGCGTGCATCGCCAGGTGTTAGGACCCCGGGGTCCTTTGGGAGGCGATGCTATGCGAAACTTCA
>JAUVVP010000485.1 GCA_030604585.1 Planctomycetota bacterium
AGTCAAGGAGGTCAGGCCCATTCGGGGGACCGCCCCCGCCACTGGCCGCTGGAATACATGCACACGCCCAAGAGCGTGCTTCTGGCGCTTAGATCCGTACCACGAAGGGAGCGGCGCGTGCCACGGGGGATGGCGGGCTGGCCGAAGTAGGGCGAGCAGGGGCTGAAGGGCATCCAGAGGCCCGATGCGACGCATGCATCGGCTCGTTTACGAGCGCAAGTCCCACGCCGCCTGGTCTTTCTTAGTAATGCCAGCCGGGGCGGGCTGATGGTAAGCCTCGATCTGGCGATCCGCGACATGACTGAGATTCTCGTCCGCCTGCACGGCGTCACAGAGGAGGAAGCCTACACCTACTGCACGGTGGTCGGATCGGTTAGGATAGGGGGCCAGCTCTCGCGCCGGGACTGGTTCGAGGAGCGATGCCTGGTGGGACCGTCAGTGCCCCGTTGCGCCATGTCCTGAGACTACGGAGGTAGAGGGATGCGAAAGTGCTGTCGGCTGTTGGGCTTGGTCCTGTGCTTCTGTGCGGCCATGGGTAACGCAGATGCCGTGACCATCTGGCGCGAAGGGGAGGACGCAACCGTCCACACGATGAACCGCCACCCGTGGTGGTACGATCAGGTCAAGATCGAGCACCTGTCCGGCGGCGAGTGGATGAGCAACTTCTCTGAGGACAAGGAGGGCACGGCCACCTATGACTTCGCGGCGCCCGAGGAGGGCGACTACGGCTTCTGGCTCAGGGCCAACCCCGTGCAGAGCGCTCTCTCCTACCGGCTCGACGGGGGAGACTGGACGCCCGTCGACTTCGAGGGGGCGTTCCAGACCGAGAACATCGCCGCCGACGGCGCGCCCGACCTGCGCTTCATTGGCTGGGTCTGGGCCGGCACGCTGCACCTGACGGCCGGCGAGCACACCCTCCGGTTCCGGATGCACAGCGAGAGCCAGCACCACGGCGGCCTGGACGCCTTCGTCCTGACGACGGACGGGTTCCGGCCGGACGGCTTGACGAAGCCTGGCGGCGCCACGGCCGGCCTGGCGGAGCGCCCCGGGCCCGAGATCCTCGAAGCCGACTCCTGGGCCTTCAAGCCGCCGGCGGACCCCTTCACGGATGACGCGCTGCTGGACCTGCGCTACCTGAATGAAGACGTCGCCGGGGAGACGGGCCTCGTGCGCGTCTCAGAGGATGGGATGGGCTTCGTCAAGGGGGACGGCACGCCGATCCGCTTCTGGTCGGTCTGCGGGTTCAGCCAGGACTGGACCGACGAGCAGAGGGCCGAGCATGCCCGTTTCCTGGCCAAGATCGGCGTCAACATGGTCCGCATCTTCGGTACGATCACGCCCAAGGGACCGGATGCCAGCCTGACGGACGTGGACGAGAAGGCGATCGACGCCATCTGGCGGCACGTGGCGGCCCTGAAGAAGGAGGGCATCTACGCGACCATCTGCCCCTACTGGCCGGAGAACTGGACCCTGCGCAACTCGGCCCAGCATTGGGGCATCGAGGGCTACGAGACGCCCGGCAGCGAGCCGTGGGGGCTGCTCTTCTTCAACGAGCGGCTGCAAGAGGGCTACAAGGCCTGGGTCAGGGCGCTCTACACGCGCACCAACCCCCACACGGGCATTCCGCTCAAGGACGACCCGGCCGTCGCCCTCATCCAGATCCAGAATGAGGACGGCCTGCTCTTCTACACCTTCCACGGCATCCGCGAGCCGCAGCGGGGACTTCTGCGCCGCCGGTTCGGCGCGTGGCTGACCGAACGCTACGGCACGCTGCAGGCCGCACGCACCGCCTGGGACGGCACGACACACGAGAAGGACGACTTCGCAACGGGCGAGGTCGGTCTCTACCAGACGTGGGAGTACTCCGCCTCCGACGGCCGGCGTCCGGGCGGCGGCGAGGGGCAGCGCATGGCCGACCAGCTCGAGTTCTTGACCAGGCTACAGCGCAGCTTCTACGCCGAGATGGGGCGCTACTATCGCGAGGAGTTGGGCTGCCGGCAGCTCATCAATGCCAGCAACTGGCGCAGCGGCGACCCGGTCCTGATGGACGATGCGGAGCGCTGGTCCTACGCGGCCAACGACGTCATGGCCGTCAACCGTTATGTGGGGGGCGTCCACATCGGCGAGAACCGCGGCTACCGCATCGACCCCGGGCACCTCTACGCGGACCAGTCCGTCCTGCGCGATCCGGGTGCACTGTCCTGCGCGCTCAAGCAGGTCGTCGGCTTTCCGATGGTCATCACCGAGAGTTCGTGGGTCAGGCCGGGCATCTACCAGTCCGAAGGCCCGATGCTGACCGCCGCCTACATGTCCCTGAGCGGCGTGGACAGCCTCTACTGGTTCTGCGTTACGGACCCGACGTGGATGCTCGACGCGCGGCGGACGTTCTGGCCGGTCGGCGACTCGTTCGCGATCGACAAATGGTCGGGCTGCCTGCCGCAGCAGATGGGCATGTTCCCGGCCAACGCGCTTGCCTTCCGCCTGGGCTACATCCGGCAGGCCGACGAGCCGGTCGTCTACGAAGAGCGGTCCCTGCAGAGCATGTGGTGGCGCAAGGTACCCCTCATCTCCGAGTCGGGCACCTTCGACCCGAACCGCGACGAGGGCG
>JAUVVP010000124.1 GCA_030604585.1 Planctomycetota bacterium
CAGAGCGGCAGCAGATCGCGGTCCGAGAAGACGAACAACACCCCGAGTATCAGCGCCTTGTCCACCAGGGGGTCCATCAGCGTCCCGAAAGCGCTCACGGCACCGGACCTTCGGGCCAGGTAGCCGTCCAGCCAGTCCGTGACGGCAGCCAAAGTGAAGAGGCCGGCGGCCGCTGCCAGGCCCCGCGTACCGGTGCTGTAAGAGAGCCAGATGACGAACGGCACACACACAAGGCGCAGGGAGGTGATGATGTTCGGTACGGTCAACAGAGCCCCTCCGGGACCTCACCGATGGGCGAGCAAGGAGCACGCGACTCCTGAAGTGGGATGGTCAGCACGGGCACGGCATGGCCCGCAACCCCCGTCGAGGCAGGGCAACCGACTCGGCGGACCGGTTAGCCCTCCGGGGCGCCCAGCAGCGGCTGGAGGTCTGACGGATTGACGGCGGCATGGTTGTGGTAGTTCCACAGCCATCCGCGGTCCCAGCGCTCGTTCTTGTTTCTGTCAATGAAACCATCCCCCGGGTCGGCCCGCCGGTTCTTGTTGTGATCGACGTCGATCGGCTCGTCGTCCAGCAGGAAGACGCGTCCGCCGCCCATGCGCCGCTCGGCGAAGTTGTAGACGCGCAGCATGTGGCTGCCGGAGTCGAGCAACCCTCCTTTGACCTGCATGCGACCCAGGTCGCCGGGCATGTATTTGACGAACGGGAACAAGGACCACAGTATCAGCACCGTCCCCGTCATGACCACGGCGTTCAGGACGCCCAGGCCCGGTCCGACGATCCGGTCCACCAGTTGAGGGCACTCTATCGAAGGAACCGTGAAGCGCACTTTGAGCAGGCGAGCCAGCACGAACACGCCGCCGAACATCCCGGCGAAGGAGAGGGCCACGAAGTAGTCATAGGCCGGGTAAGTGTCGGAGATCAACGACTCCAGCAGGCGCGCCAGCGGCTGGCAGAATGTCATGGCACAGAAGAACGCCAACAGGTTCCGCAGCAGGGCGTAGGTCGAGAAGAAGGCCCCGTCTCTGAAGCCGGCGATTGCCATCAACACCAACAGCACCAGAACGACCAGTGTAGCGATGACGCTGAGCATTGGGTTCCTTTCGCGCCTTAGCGCCCTTTGAGCACGCGCCTGACCTCGTCCAGCGTGGTGATGCCCGCCGTGACCTTGCTGATGCCGTCCTGATACATGGTCCGGAAGGCCGCCTTGCCGGCCCCCTGGCTGATGTTCGCTACCGCGACCTCGGCCTTCTGGAGCGCTTCCTTGACCGGTTCGGTCAGTATGAGCATGCCGAAGATGCCGGTACGCCCGTGGTAGCCCGAGTTAAGGCATGACTCGCAGCCCACGGGCTTGTACCAGACGCCAGGACTGTTCGGGTCTATGTTGAGCTTTCTGAGCAGGGCGGGATTGGGCTCGACTTGTTCACGGCAGGCGGTGCAGATCTTGCGCAGGAGCCGCTGGACGATCACGCACGTGACCCCTCGACCGATAAGATCGGCCGTGCCGGCCAGCTTCTTCAGGTGCAGCAGTGCCTCCGGGGCGTCGGTCGCCCTCAGTCCGGCCAGCAGCAGTCCCTCGTCGGCTCCGAACTCCAGGCCGCTGCGGGCCTGCTCGGGTCCCTCGACATCGCCCAGCATTATGGCATGGGGCCCTTCCCGGAGGACCTCTTGGAAGACCTGTGCGAAGGGCCGATCATCGCCGAAGCTCCAGTACCTGGCGTGCTCCACCTCATGAGTCGGGCCCTTGTGAAGGATCGCCAAGTCCGTCGTGAAGACGTCCAGAGCCCCGGCAACCGCATAGAGCGTAGTGGTCTTGCCGGAGCCCGGCGGCCCGCAGATGAGCAACGCTCCCGTGGTCTGGTCCAGGGCGGCCTTGATGCGCTTGATGATTGCCTCGTGCATGCCGAGCGCCTCCAGGCCGGAGCGATGCAAGTCGTCGGTCCAGTCGGGCAAGCTCAGCAACAGCACGGGCTTCCCTTCAGCAGAGGATACCTGCGCTCCTATCGTCACCTGGCCGAGTCCCGGCAGCTCGACGTAGATGTCCCCCGATCCCTGTCGCACCCGCCCGTCCCTGGAAAGCCCCACCAACTGGGACGCGCAGGCCAGCACCCGGCCGCCGAGTTCCTCTGTAAACGCCTCGACGTTGTGCAGAACGCCGTCCAGCAAGTACTGGGCGATGTACTGTTCGCCGGCGGGCTGGAACCGCACCTTGCGCGCCCTGGCGGCGCCGGCCCGCATGATGGCATCCATCAGGACGTCGGCGGCCTCCGACAGCGACGGCTGCTGGGCAGCGACGTCGTCCAGCAACCGGCCGTCCTGACTGGTCAGGCTCACCGACGGCCGCGAGCGCCGCATCCGGGGAGTCAGCGTAGCAAGCTTCTTCAGCACCGGTATCTTGCCGAACAGCGCAAGCCGGTGGTCAACCCCGAGGAACTTGTGCCTCTCCGGCGCCACGCGGTTCCTCACGACAATGTAGAAAGTGAAGACGACCAGGACGAGGAACACCAACAGGAAGGCAAATCCGGCGTGCACCAGGAGTGTGAACAGGAGGCCCACACCTCCGGCGCCGAGCATCAATACGCCGTATTTCGGGAAGTCCAGCCCCAGTCCTTTGGCATCATCGCTTACCCAGGAGGTAAGGTACAGCCACAGGGTAACCGCGACCATCACCAGAGCCAGCCACAGCGGGTTGATGTAGAACGTGCCCATGGAGGATGTCGGCTGCTCTTGCGCCGGCGCGGCCTTCTCCAGGGCCGCCGGTGCGGCGTTCGGGGGCGCCTCGCCCGGAGCTTGAGCCAAGGTCACGCCGCCGACTGCCGCCAGCAGGAGCATGGTGGCGGCCAGAACGGTTGCCCTGCGCCTACCTGCACCACCGGAAAGGTTCGAGATCATGCCTGGGCGTCCGTCCGCTTCTCATCCAAGGGAACGCTGGGCGATGTCAATCCCCTTGAGGGCCATCTCAAGGGCATCCTTATTGGGAGCAAACTCGAGCGCCACCTTCTTCTCCACGAAGCCATTCCTTATCATCTGGACGAAGGAGTCCGTCCAGGTCTGCATGCCTTCCTCCCTGCCGACGGCGATAAGGTCGCCAATGCGGGCATCCTTCCCCTCTTCAATGGCCTTGCGGATTGACGGCGTGGTGAACATCAGTTCGACGACCGGCACGACCGCAACGTCCTGGCGGAAGGAGGGGACCAGCTTCTGGCAGATGATGCTCTTCAAGTTGAAGCTGAGGCTCTGGCGTCTCAGGCTGTGCTTGTCCGGGGAGAACAGGTCCAGAATGCGCCCGATCGTGCCGGCGGCGCTGGAGGTATGCAGGGTGCCGAAGACCAGGTGCCCGGTCTCGGCGGCGACCAGCCCGGCCTGGAAGGTGTCCTCGTCGCGCAGCTCGCCGACCATGATGACGTCGGGGTCCTCGCGAACGGCCGCCCGCAAGGCGTCTGCCCAATCCTGGCAGTCCAGGTGCAGCTCGCGCTGGTTGACGATGCTGCGGGCGTCCTTGTGGAGGTATTCGATCGGGTCTTCAATGGTCAGTATGTGGTAGCGGTACTTCCGGTTGACCATGTCCACCAGGCTGGCCAGCGTGGTGGACTTGCCACAGCCCGTAATGCCGCAGACAAGCACCAGGCCCTGTTTGATGTCCACGATGCGCGCCAGCTCGGGCGGCAGATGGAGTTCTTCCAGAGTGGGGATCTGCTCGTTCACCAGGCGGGCGGCGAGGCTGATCACGCCCCTTTGCAGGAAGACGTTGACCCGAACGCGGCCCCGTGAGAAGTCGTGCCCGATGTCCAGGCTTCCCTTCTGGTGGAGTTCCGCCATCCGCTCTTTGCCGAGCCACTCTTCGACCAGCGAGTACACTTGCTTCTCGGTCAAGGGCTCCACCTTGGCGCGATGCAGCTCGCCGGCAAGGCGATAGATGGGCGAATTGCCCACTTTCAAGTGGAGATCGCTGGCGCCCAGGTCGGGCATCTGGTTGAAAAGCACGTCCAGCTTGATTGCTCTTGGGGCGTCGCTCATAATCGGTTCCCCGTCACGTTGCGGCGAAACTCCAATCCCCGCGGCCCTCGGCGGCGGTCATTCGTCGTAGCAGAGCCCGCGGCGGAACGCCGGGTCAGACAGGCGCTCCTCGATGTCAACGTCGAAGGCCTTGCCCAGGGGCTCCAGGATGTCTGGCGCGTTGGTCCACACCTTCTGAGCGGCACTGACGACGGTCTCCAGGCCGGCCCGCGTCATCTTGCCCAGGGGCCGGCGCACGGGGCCCACCGGCATGCCGAGCAGCAGCATCAGCGTCTTGACAGGCAGCGGGTTGCGGGCCTTGCACAGGCGTTCCCCGTAAGGGCTGCCTTCCCGCGTCTTGACGGTGACGATGTCGAACAGCGGCCTTAGCGCCCCGGCAAGCCGTTGGGCTTCCTCATCCTTGCCCTCAAGAACGGCCTGGGTCATCCGCTGCACGGCTGCTGGTGCAACGTTCGAGACCACACTGACGACGCCCGACGCACCGACGGCCTTGTCGGTCATCATGGCGAGGGTCAGGTTGTCGTCTCCGCTGAGTATGTCGAAATCGGCCCCGCACAGCTTGCGGGTCCGCCGCATGTTGTCCAGGTCGGCACTGGCCTCCTTGACGGTCCTGACGTTGGGGAATTCGCTGTGCAGGATGGCCAGGTCCTCCGGCAGCAGTTGCGTGCCCGTGCGGCCCGGGATGACGTAGGGTATCACCTGGACGTCGGGGAAGGCGCGGGCAACCGGCGCCATGTACTCCTTGCGAATCTCGATGGAACTCGGCCCGTTGTAGTAGGGCTCCACCAGCAGGATGGCCTCGATGCCGTGCTCGACAACGTGGTGCGTGCTGGCCAGGCACTCCCGGGTGCTGTTCGAGCCGGTGCCCGCGATCACCACGCACCGGCCGGACGCGAACTCCGCCGTCTTGACAATGACCTCGGAGTGTTCCTCCCAGTTGAGCGTAGGGCTCTCGCCGGTGGTTCCCACCGCCAGGATGCCGCTGACGCCGCCGGCTATCTGGAACTCGACCAGTCGCTGAAGGCTCGCATAGTCAACGGTCCGCCCTTCGTCGTCCGCCATGGGCGTGACCAGCGCCGTGTAGCAGTGTCTGAACCGATGACTCACGACGGCCTCTCCGACCTGGACTCAGCCGCAGCAGAAGGGCACAACTCTGTTGCACGCTGCGCCCGTATTATTGAGCAGGCACTGCGCGAAGTCAAAGGGAAACGGACCGACCGGCAGGGGACCAGATGCGCCCGGGAGGGCTCGTGCGAGGGGGATCGGGGCGCGAGGGCCGATCTCCATCTGCGCAGCGCGAACAGGGCCTACGGCGTTCCTCTGCGGGGCGGGAAGGGGGGGACAGCATCCGTTACAGGTAGGGAAGCAGCGCCAGGAAACGCGCCCTCTTGACCGCGTGCTTCACCATACGTTGATGGCGCGAGCAGTTGCCGGACCGTTTCTTGCTGAAGAGCGCCGCCTCACTCGACAGCAGCCTCTGGAGGCTCTGGAGATCCTTGTAGTCAATGACCTTCACTTTGTCGCGGCAGAAGCGGCAGCGCTCTCCTATGCGCCTTCTTTTTCGCTTGCGTTTCGCCACCGGGGATCGGACTCCGCGTTGTCGTATTGGTCGTGCAACAACCGCACCCGGGCAGGTCGCCCGAACGGGCCATACTAACGGTTGGTCCTGCCGCTGTCAATTGCAAGCAGGCCGCACAAACGGGGTTCAGAGGTGGTTCGGGGCGTGACGGACCGCCCGGGGGCGAAGCAGGGGGAGTCCCCCGAACTGCTGAGCGCCTCAGGATGGCAGAGAGGAGGCGTCTCCATCCTTGAGTGATTCGAGCGTGATATTGTAGCGCCCCAGCTTGTTATAGACGGACTTCTCGCTGATGCCCAGCAGGGCGGCCGCGCGCCTCTTGTTCCCTTCGGTATGCTTGAGGGTCTCGATGATGCAGAGGCGCTCGACCTCGTCCAGCGGGGTGCCCGCCGAGAACGTGACCTCTGAGGCCGGCAGCTCGCCGGCATTGCGGATGCAGCTCGGCAGGTCCTCCGCCGTGATCCGCTCGCTCTGGCAGAGCACAACGGCGCCTTCGATGACATTCTCCAGTTCGCGCACATTGCCGGGGTAGTCGTAGCTCATCAGCAGTTGCATGGCCTCGGCATCTATCCCGGCGATGGTCTTGCCCACCTCGTGTCGGGAGCGGTCCAGGAAGTGCTGGACCAGGAGCGGGATGTCCTCCTTGCGCTGCCTCAGGGGGGGCACATGGATCGCCACCACGTTCAAGCGGTAGTAGAGGTCCTGAC
>JAUVVP010000077.1 GCA_030604585.1 Planctomycetota bacterium
AAGAACGGTATGTCGCGGCCGAAGGGCCAGAGCTCGTTGAGGGCGACTGCAGAGGAGAGCACCCCGGCCGGCGTATCGTAGGCCTTGTGCAGGACGTCCCCGTCCAGCCATACGCGCGTCGTCACCCGTTCGTCCGGGTGCATGCCGTCCAACCACCAGAGCCCGACTACCGGGTCCGTGCCCAACGTGGTCGCCAGATACTCGGTGCCGTCGCCGGGCACAGCCCACGGGAAGTTCCATGGGCGGCCGCGCCTCTGCACCTCGTACAGGGGGTTGATGGGCGTGGAGCAGGGGACGTAGTCAACGGGCTGCCGTCTCATCGCAGCCACAACACGTTCCCGCGAACTCATCCGTGACGTCTTGTCCGCCAGCAAGTTCCTCACTCCCAGCTGGCGCGGCACCCGCTGGGGCCGCGCGCCGGCTCGAACGCCGGGCAGTCACCGCTCGCTCCGCGCAACATCGCAACCGTTCGCAAGCGGCCGTTCACAAGGCCGCGTGCTTGCGCGCCACCTTCTCGTCCAACTCGTAACCCAGGCCCGGCCGGTCGGAGGGGATGATGAATCCGTCCTGCCATTCGATGGGCTCGCACAGTATATCGGCGTGGAAGCCGCTCCAGGTGCCGATGCTCTCCTGGATCAAGAAGTTCCGGCAGCACAGGTCGATCTGGATGGACGCGGCGGCCACGATCGGCCCGCCCCACAGGTGCGGGGCAATGTGGGCGTAGTGAGCCTGCGCCATGTCGGCGATGGCCTTCGCTTCGGTGACGCCGCCGCACCGGCCCAGGTCGAACTGGATGACGTGTGCCGCCTGCTGCTCCAAGACGCGTGCGAACTCGTAACGATTCGTCAGCCGCTCGCCGGTCGCGATGGGTATGCTGGTGGCGCGCGCCACCTGTGCCATCTCACTGATCTGCTCCGGCGGCACGGGCTCCTCGAACCACAGGGGCCGGTAGGGCTCCAGGGCACGTGCCAGGCGGATGGCCCCGGCAGGGCTCATCTGGCCGTGCGTGCCGACCATCAGGTCGCAGTGGTCGCCCACCGCTTGCCGCAGCTCTGCGAACTTGCACTCGGCCTCCCGGATGGCCGGCAGCGACAGGATGCCCGGCCTGGCCTGCTCCCACCGGCCGGCCAGATTGTCCCGCCCGACCGGGTCGACCTTCAGGCCTGAGAGGCCGCGCTCGACCCAGTGCTTCAGGTTCTCCAGTGGGTCGTCATGCACCTTGGGCAGGGCGCCGATGTAGGTGTAAGCGCGCAGGCGGTCCCTGACGCGGCCACCCAGCAGCGCGTAGACGGGCCTGTTCAGGTCCTTTCCCAGGATGTCCCACAAGCACATGTCGAGCGCGCTCATCACCCCCAGGAGGGTCGCGTCGGGGTAGTGTAGGCAGGGCCCTTCATACAGGCGCTGCATCAGCCAGGAGATGTGCGACGGGTCTTCGCCGATCAGCGCGGCGTCGCAGAGCTCCCGCACCAGGCACACCAGGCTGCCGGGGCCGTAGGCGGCGCCCGTATTGGCGCTCATCTGGGCCTCGCCCCAGCCGACGATGCCGCTGTCGGTCATCAGCTTGACGAACGTCCACAGCTTGCCGCCGCGCGTGCCGTCCGGCGTCCTGACCACGATCGTCTCCACGCCTGTGATCCGCATGCGGCTCCTCTCCTCAGCGCAAGATTGCGGTACGCGGGACATTGTCGCCGTTTGCGCGGACGGATCAAGGACCCGCTCGCGTAGGACCCATTCCCTCCGAACTCCTTTGACCCGGCGAGCCAGCAGGGGTAGCATCCTCTGCCGAGCCGCACGTTGCGTGCGGCCCTTCGGTTCCGCAGATGCTCCCGTTCGGAGCGAGGTGAGCAGTCATGGCTACCTTCCGCATCGGCTGCGTGCAGATCACGTGGAAGAACGTGCCCCGGGACCAGGTCCTGAGGGAGATCGCCGAGGCCGGGTATGAGGGCGTGCCGGCCGGCCCCCAAAAGGGCAAGTCGACCCAGGAGGTGCTCGATGGCCTGGCCGGCTACGGCCTCGAGCCGACGCCCACCTACTTGGGCGGCGACTTCTGGAAGAAGGAGGCGCAGGCCGACGCCCTCGAGCGTGCGCGCCGAATCGCCACGTTCGCGCGCGAGGCAGGCGTCGCCGAGCTCTACGTGGCCACGGGCGGATCGAGGACGTTCGTCGGCTCGCGCGGCCTGAACCGCATGCAGGTGGCCGGCCGCGTTCAGCCGGAGGACGGCCTGTCGGACGCCGAGTTCCGGCAGCTCGCCGAGACCCTGAACAGGATCGGCGAGGTCACCCTCGCCGAAGGGGTGTCCATCTGCTTCCACAACCACGTCGCCAGCGTCGTCGAGACGCGGGAGGAGATCGACCGCCTCTTCTCGCTCGTCGACCGCGAGCTTGTCTTCCTGGGGCCGGATACGGGCCACATGGCCTGGGGCGGCAGCGACGTCGTTGAGACGTTCCGCGACTACGCCGACAGCATCAAGACCGTGCACCTGAAGGACATCGACCCCGACATCATGGCCGAGGGCAGCCAGAAGGAGTGGGACTACCCGACCTGCTGCGAGCACGGCGTTTACACCGAACTGGGGCAGGGGTTCGTGGACTTCCCCGGCATGATGGAGGTGCTGAGGGATGCAGGCTTCGACGGCTGGATGCTGGCGGAGACCGACGTGACCCAGCTTCCCACGGCGCTGGAGAGCGCCGTTGTCAGCCGCAACTACCTGCGCGACCTGGGCCTCTGACGCTGGGGTCGGCGGCGGTCACCCCGTTCGGCGACGGGCATGGTCGGGCAGGCAATCGGCATCGCGTGGGCTTCCGCCCCGAGCCATGGCAAGGAAGCGCGGCCTGATGGTCGGAAGAGGGCTCGTCCATCCGGCGGCGGTCCTGCTGTCGGTGCCGGAGGGGCCGCGCGCGGGCCTCGCCCAGCACGAGCTGTCTGGCGATGCGTCCGCCGCGCACGCAGGGCAGAAGGCCGAGGGTCAAGAGGAGATGCCGATGTCCGATAGGAAGACCGTTGCCGTTCGCGCCTACCTGATCCACATCACCCACTACGATCCGGTCTGGTTCGCCCGGAAGGAGAGGGAGAAGCCCTTTCGCCTGGACGTGGGAATGGGCATGGTGAGGGCACTGGGCCGGGCCGGCTTCAACATGCTGATCATTGATCTCGGCGACGGGGTGGCGTATGGCACGGCCCCCGAACTGGAGCGCCACTACTCGGTGCCGATGAGCGTTCTGCAGCAGCTGGTCGCGTGTGCACGCAAGGCGGGGCTGGCGGTCGTGCCGAAGCTCAACTTCTCCAAGAGCAAGGAGCCCAGTCATGACCACAACTACTGGTTCCGACCGTACAACGAGCTGCCCGACGACGACGCCTACTGGACCAAGGCCTTCCAGCTCATCGACGAGATCATCGAAGGGATAAAGCCCGGGCGGCATTTCTTCGTGGGCATGGACGAGGACTTCCTGCGGACGCCGGCGGAGTACGCGTCGGCAGTCACCGCACTGCACGGGGGCCTAAGCAAGCGCGGTCTGCGCACGGTGATGTGGAACGACACGCCGCACCTGTCGGCGGGGATGTTCGGCTGCGTTGAGAAGGCCCTGGCCGCCGAGGACGAAGCGCCCAGCGACATCGTGCACGTGGTGTGGGACTACACGCCGCTGAAGGCGCGCACGGCGCAACGGGTCCAGGACATGAGGTCGAAGGGACTGGAGGTGTGGATCGCGCCGGGCCGGCGTCCGGACGACGTGGAGCGATGGAAGCAGCTTGCTCTGCAGACGGGTTGCACGGGCCTGGTGATGACGACGTGGGGGCCCGTGACCGAACGCAATCGCAGGATGTTCCTGGATGCCATCGAACAGATCGGCCCCATCTACACCCGGGCCGATGCAGTGGAAGGAGAGCGCGTTGTCGGAACGCCGGGGCCGCGGGCACTTCACGTGTCGAAGGTGGAGATGAGCCCGGCGGCGACGATGGACGAGCCGGTCGTCGCGCCCAACACGCTGGGCGAGCCGGTCGAGGACGCCCCCTATCTGCTTCCTCCGAACGTCTACGTGTGCAACTGGATGGTCCTGGGGCCGATGCCCTATGTGCCTCAGGATTACGCGGGCCGAGAATCCCAGGAAGTGATCGATGACGATGGCTTCGTGGGAGGCGTCGAGGCGGGCCTGGTCGCGGCCGACCCGGGGGCCGAGGCATTCGGCGTGACCTGGCAGCGCTATGTGCCGCCGGCCGGGACCCGCTTCCCGCAGATGATTGACCTGGCCGGGATGTACGGCGGACCGGACTACGCGCTGGCGTACGCGGCGGCGCACGTCTACAGCGAGGAGGACCTGACGGGCTGCAGCGTCTATCTGGGTTCGGATGACTACGTCAAGGTCTGGCTGAACGGTCACCTCATCCACACCTGGGCGGAGCGCAGTCGCGCCATCGGGCAGGACGACGACAAGGTCGAGGGCATCGCGCTCCGCCGGGGCTGGAACAAGCTGGTCGTCAAGTGCGTCAACGTGAAGGCAACGTGGGGGTTCATCCTCCGCATTGCCGACGAGGGGGACCGTCCGCTCGTGACGAAGTGAGGAGCCGGGTACGCGGAGAGGGCCGAGGAAGGTCGGGCGTGGTCCGGAGGCTGGGACACCGGCCGATGAGGTGTGGGCAATTGCGAAGGAGGCCCTTCAGCCCGGGCGGTCGTCTACGGTGCCGAAGCTCTTGGCTCGGCGTGCGATCTCCAGCAGCCGTCCGAATTCCGCAGCCGGCGGCGTCGTGTCCGAGACGCCCAGGACAAGGTGATCCCCGGCCCCGATGTCCACGAAGAACTGGTCAATGAACGATCTGAACTGGCGCTCGGGCATGGACGACGGCAGCAGCGCCACGGACGGGATGCCGCCCATGATGCTGACCCGCCCCGCGAAGGCGTCGCGGACGTCCCTGAGGGTCAGCCTTGTCATCGGCGCAGGGCAGACCGAGTCGGCCACGTCGATTCCAGAGTCCACGTAGTGCGTGAGCAAGCCGGCGTTCTCGCCGTCGGTGTGCGTGAGCAGATACGTCCCTTGTGCGTGGAGGGCGTCGGATGCCGCCTTCAGCCAGGGCTGGACGTGTTCGGCGAAGAACGGTGGGGGAGTGACCGATGCATCGTAGTTGCCGCCCAGCAGGACCACCTCTGCTGGACACCGGCTCACGACTTCCAGCATCCGATCCCAGTAGAACCCCACCTGCCGCGCGAGGCCGCGCAGCTTGTCCGGATGGTCGTGCGCCTCGTAGAAGAACAGGTCGAGGGGCATGAGTTCCCGCTGGAGGGAGTGCATGGGCGACGCTGCCGCCGTCGCGAAGCCAACGGCGAGCCCACGTTCACCGATCCCTGTCGCGAACTGCGTGTAGCCTGAGTAGTTCTCCTCGACCTGCGCATGCTCGAAGATGTAACCGAGCGGCGCGTAGTCCTGCGGGCCCTTGAAGGCACACTCCTCGACGTGCGTCAGGCTGACGCCTGCGCGCCGCATCTCTTCGTTGTAGAGCACGGCCGTCTGCACTGAGCCCACAGGTGTGCGGTACTCCGTGAACGTCCTGTAGCCTTCGACGCGCACCGTGCGGCGCACGCCCTTCAGCTCGGTCCGCCACGGCATCGACCAGAGGTTGTAGATGCCCAGTGCGCGGTCGACGTCGTCCTCGGGTCCTCGGAGGTCGCGGAAGTCAGGGACGACCGCGTGGAACCCCCAGTCCAGGTCGTCCACGATGTCCATCAGGTCCGCGTCGGCATACTGCATCGGCAACGTCCCCGCGCGCCGGTTGGCCCGGTACCAGAGGTCGAGCCTGGGTACCCACGGGATGCGGTCGGTCGGCTCGCCTCGGATGGCCGACAGCATCCGCTCTTTCCACGTCATGGCCATGCAACGCACCTCATGCCCGTCGGCACGCAGTCGAGCGCCCCCAAGTCCCAGTTACCCGGAGGGTCGAGCGACCAAACTGCGTGCGGTCGCACTCGCGATGTCGTCCTCGCTCGCGTCTGGCGCGCCGGGCTAACGGTCCTGGGAGGAGGTCGAGCTTTCGGCGGCCTCGAGTATCAGCAGCGCATCTTCCCAGCCGTTGGGGGTCGAGAAGGACATCTGGCCTGAATTGGGGAAAGCGCCGGCGGGCATCGCGTCACCGGTCTCGGGGTTGACCCAGAACGCGTTCACGCCGGCACCGGCCACCTTGTCCATGTTGACGGAGAAGGACGCCTCCTCGGCCAGGTAGATCATGGCCCACTTGCCGTCCTGATGCCGGGCTGCCAGGCAGAGCACGTCCCCGGCGGTCTGACCTCCGGAGGCGAAGACCGATTGGTCGGGCACGAGCAGCCACCACTCGCGTCGGGCCATGTAGATCCTCTTCAGGATGCCCAGTTGAGCGGCGCCCGGGGCATCCAGGGCTTGCCTCCACGTCGGGAGCACGCGCCAACTGTCGTTATGCCCGTAGGTATGGTGCGCGCCGGCTAGGTAGGAGTAGTACGCCTGCCGGCGGACCCACAGGGGCGTTACCTCGAAGCCGTACTCCGTGCCTGCTTCGTAGGCCCCCTCGGCCATGAGAACCGGCTTGACGGGTTCCAGGTTGTAGTCCTTGGTCACCATGGGGTAGATCAGCTTCACGTCCTTCCACGTCTGCATCGAGTTGAAATCCAGCCATTCCTCCCCGTGGATGAAGCTAGACGAATACGGGGAGGGGTCGGGCTTGAAGGTGATGGGGTGTCGGCCTTCGTCCCCCTCGCGCAGCCCGGCGGCCAGCTCGCGCAGGATCGGGACGAACTCCTCCCTGGCCTCGGGAGTCATCGACCAGACGATGTGGGGCACATCCTTGTACCGGTCGGCCAGCCACCTGGCCCAGGGGCGGGCCTTGTCCACAGTGATGTACTTGCGGTATCGCTGATGATAGAGGGTCATCGAGATGGCCAGGTTGTTGTCGCCTGCTATCTTGAGGACCGCGTCCACATTCCTGAAGTACTCCTCGTTGGGCGTCAGGGGGTCGTCGTTGATCCAGGGCTTCTGGCCGTAGACGTTCGGCGCGGTGCCGTCGCCGACTCCCATGAGCATGACCTGCACGAACTTGAAGCCGTTGGCGGCGGACCTCTCGAGGATGATGCTGGCCTCGTCCAGGGTGTATTCGCGGAAGAGCTGCCACTGCGTGGTGCCCAACCAGAACACGGGATCGCCGTTGCGATCGACGAAGTACCTCTTGTTCTCGCTGACGGCGACCGGGAAGACCGTCTTCTGACCCAGCGCGGTCGAGCCGACAGCCAACAGCGCCCCCAGTACCTGCCCTACCTGCCTCGCGGAATCCTTCATGACGGTGTGGTCCTCCTGAGAATTGCCACCCGGACGATTAGACCTCCCTCCCCGCTTTGCAGCAGGATCGGGCGTCGAGCAGTCTGCCACAGACAGCCCCCCTGCGCAAGGACAAGACGGGCCGCCACCTGAGCCGCGTCGCCGGCTCTCCCCTGCTGGCCATGCGTCAGACTC
>JAUVVP010000311.1 GCA_030604585.1 Planctomycetota bacterium
ATAGCCCGTCGAGGGCCCCCTGACGGCCGTGCGACGAGCCTGCGGCGCCGCTTCAGGGGCGCCGTCGCTCGCGGGCGCGCCTGCGGGGTGCGGGGCCCCGGCCCCTGCGCCGGGCCTCTGCCCCGGGGACGCAGCGCCGACGCTGCGCACATCGGCCAGTGCCAGGTTGAACTGCGCCCGGCCGAGCACCTCGGTCAGCAGGCCCCGTGCCGGCTCCTCGGGCTCCGCCGCCGGGTCGGCCAGCTCGTCCCTACAGCCCCGGATCGTGAGAACGTACCACTCGGCGGCCCGCGCGAAGCGTCCCGAGCGATACGACGCGTTCCCCCGATTGAAGGCGGCCCGCAACCTGGCGAGCGCCTCCTCAGACCCGTCCAGCGCAGCGAAGGCCCCGTCCGCTTCCTCGTAGCGGCCGGCCTCGTAGAGGGCCAGGCCCAGGTTGAAGCCCGCACCGCCCTGCCAGGGCCCCGCCAGGGCGGCGGCCGCCTGAAAGGTTCCCGCGGCCGCATCGTAATCCCCGCTCGCGTGGGCCTCCAGACCCGCGCGATAGTGAGCGCGCGCACGGTCCGGCAGGCCCGGGGCAGTGCCCTGCCGTGCCGTGGACTCCGCCGCAGCGCCGGGTTGCCATCCGCTCAGGAAGTAGACGCCGATGCAGAAGGCCAGGCAGTAGACCACGAACCGGAACGCCCGGTCGCTGAACCTCCCGTGCAGGTAGACCCCCAGCAGCGTGCCCAACACCACCGACGGCACCAGCAGCAGGCTGAGCAAAGCGTTCTGCCCCGTCATGAGGCCCTTGCGGAAGTAGGGAATCAGCTTGATGAGGTTGCCGATGAAGAAGTACTTGATGACGGTGCCCACGAAGAGCTGCTTGGGGAGCTTCTGGGGCAGCAGGAAGAGGGAAATGAGCGGCCCGCCGGCATGGGCCAGGGTGGAGGTGAGGCCGGCGCAGGCGCCCAGGCCGACCCCGTGCCAGGCGCGTGGCCTGTAGGGCTCGGCCGGCACGCCGAGCTGCCGTTCCTGAGCCATGCGATAGAACTGAAGGCTGACGAACGTTACCGACAGAAAGCCTATCAGCCGTTTCATCCACAGCTCGCTGTTGGGCAGGGCCAGGAACCAGTCCAACGCGAGATAGCCCAGGCCGATCCCGACGGCCAGCCCGGGCACCAGTATGGCCAGGTTCCGCCCGTCGTGCTTGTCGAGGTAGTGCACCAGGGAGAAGATGTCGCCGGTGATGAGCACCAGGAGCATTACGGGCAGCATGTCCGCCGGCCCCAGGACGGCCGCCATCAGCGGAACGGCGAGCAGCCCGGCCCCCGCCCCGAAGCCGGCCTTCGACAGCCCCACCAACAGGGCCGCCACAGCAGCACCCGTCCACTGCCAAACGGTCAGTTCGCCGATCCCCATCACCCCGGGAGCCCCAGCACGCGGAGTTGGGACTGCGTCGGTCGCCGGGCGGTGCGCCCGACGGAACAAGCAACAGCCTGCCCAGGATACGCCAAGTCAGACTCGTTTTCCACGGGAACCATGCGGGCGGCCGGGGTAGTTTTCGCTTGCGTAACCGGGCGCGTCGGCATAGGATGGAGAGGACGGCAGCTGGGGGGTCTGAGGAATGCACTACCTGATAGTGTTCCAGGTGCTCTGCGGCTTCTTCTGCGCGTTTGTGGCAGGCCGGAAGGGGCGCAGCCGGACGACCTGGTGGTTTGTCGGGGCGCTGCTGCCGGTCTTCGGAGTGGTGCTGAGCCTGGCAGTTCCGCAAAGCCCGGCCAGTGCCCTCTCCGCCCCGCGCAAGCCGGGCCGCAAGAGGGCCGCCCGACGGCCTCGCAAGAAGCCGAAGCGCTGCTGTGGCTCCTACATCCCCGACTGCTTCGGCTGCCCGTATTTCCGCCGACAGCTCTTCGATCCCGCCCGCCTGGAAGGCAAGAAGGGCTACTGCGAGTTCTTCGGAAAAGACCTGATGGCGGCCTCCAAGGAGAAGGGCTCAAAGGTGACCATCGAGGACGCTTGAGCCCGGCGGCCGGCCCGTAGGCGGCGCGGGCGCGGCAGGTCCGATTTCGACCCAAAAGTGCTTGACTGTGCCTCCCTGCTTTGTTACAACGTGCGTGGTCAAGACTCGATAGAATAGGGAAGCACGGATTGCTTCGTTGATAATTGGTGGAGTCAGCTCGCATGAGGTTACACCGAGAGCCGGCGCTGTGGGCACTTCTGCTGGGGCTGTGCTTTCTGACGGCTGCGGCGTTCGGCCAGGAGGCCGTAACTGCGGCTGACGTGCGGTCCGCCCTGGAGGATCTGAAGGAGGCTCCCGGCCACGAGCGCACCGAGAAGTGGGACGCGGTCGTCAAGCTGGGTGACGTGGCTGCTGACGCACTGATCGCTGAAGTTGAGGGACACCAGCAGACCGAGGACGCCAGCTACATCGGCTGGTGTATGCTTGCTCTGGCGGAACTGAAGGCGGAGAGAGCCACCGACGCCCTGATTGGTGTACTTGGCAGCAGCAACATGCAGCTTGTCTACCAGGCGGCCTCCGTGCTGGGCACGGTCTGGGAGGGCAAAGGAGGCACCGACGAGAAGGTCAAACAGGTAAACGCGGCCCTGCTGGGCTCGCTTTACAGCGACGCGCCTTCGGCGTCCTACCTGGGGCCCGCGCTCTCCCTGGTCAAGGTGAACGGCATCCCCGTCTCGCGCCCCGAGAGCATGAAGGCGGACGACCTCAGCGCGGAGATCGACAGGTGGATGGCTGCCAACCCGGCCGCCCTGCCGGCGGTGGACCAACGGCCCTGGCAACTGAACCTGCGCATGGCTCAGACCAGCAGCGATCCCGCCGTCCAGCAGAGCGCCATCCAGGCCCTCAAGCAGAAGCGGGAACTCGGGCCCGTCGAGGCCATACTGGACGCGCTGGCCGAGGAGGCCAGCCTGCCGGACGCCGTCCGCACCGAGCTGGCAGGACTGCTGGGGGAACTGACCGGAGTGCCCTTTCCGCCGCAGGGGGCCGACGGCCCGGCTGACGAGCAGATACTGCGTTGGAAGCGGCTCTGGTTCCAGGTCCTCAAGGTCAAGACCGACCGTAAGCACATGGCCTATGCGTGGCGCGGGCTGGAGACCAGCCTGCGCCGTTATGACGACTCCCCCAGTGAGGCGAGGGCGAAGGAGGTCAGGGACTTCCGGGCGGTTGCCATCTATCAACTCCCCGACCCGGATGCCATACCCGGCGGGGCTTCTGCCCGCGCAAAGAAACTGCTGAGCAAGCCCCTGAAGATCAAGAAGCGCATCTCCGCCGCAATGACCGCCCTTGAACGGCAGGCGATGGCTTCGGAGAAGCTGAGCCAACTGAAGATCATAGATGCCCAGGTCAGCCAAGAGGGCGGCCAAGAAGTTGGAGTCCTGTTCCTGGGCGGGCTGGCCGCGCTGGCCGGGCCGGAGGTGAACCAGCCGGTCCTCAGGCAGATAGGCGACCTTCTGTCCACCATCAGCGGCATCCCCTGCGATGTGAGCAGCATCCGGCCGGAGAAGCGCCGCTCAGACCTGCAGAAGTGGGCAGAGACCGTCAGGAGGATCGGCCTGCCTCTCGAAATCCCCGCCGCATAGGCGCGTCCCCAGACCGCCGCGGCGTCCCCAGAGCCGGGGCGCCGGTGCACCTACCTCCGGCAGCCGTCCCCGCTGCCACTCACGCCGTTCCACTTGCCAACGCCCTCAGGCCTTGAGACAGCGCACGAAGTGGCCAGGGCCGACCTCCCGCAGCTCCGGCACAGCCTGCCGGCACCGCTCCTCCGCCACCGGGCAGCGGGGGTGAAAGGGGCAGCCGGCCGGCATGCCGACCGGTGAGGGAGCATCTGCCCTCAGGTCCCGTTTGCGCCTGGCCTGGCCGGGGTCCGGCGAGGGTATGGCAGCCAGCAGCAGCTTCGTGTAAGGATGGAGGGGCTCTCTGTAGAGCACGTCCCGGGGGGCGGTCTCGACGATGCGACCCAGGTACATCACCGCCACCTCGTG
>JAUVVP010000165.1 GCA_030604585.1 Planctomycetota bacterium
CAGGCCGACATCCTGCGGGACGTGTTCTACCAGCGCGCCCTCAGGCGCGTGCTGCGCAGGTCGGGCGGCATCTACGTCCTCTACCAGGCGCCCGAAGGAGTGAACAGAGAGATACGCTTCCTCCACGGCCGCAAGCCCTTCGTGAAGGAGGAGGGGGGGGACGAAGATTACGGGGCCCGGTAGGGGAAGGGGCCGTCCCGGCGGCCGAGCAACGGCCTGCCGACATAAGCTGGCGAATACAAGGAGAGAGAAGAAGTGGCTGAAGCAGCGATAGTGAGACAGCCGCACGAGCACGAACACGAACACTTCGGCAGCATCCAGACCCGCCTGATACTGACCTTCATCGGCGGCGTGCTGGTGCTGAACGCCTACCTGGCCAAGTACCTGCTGTTCCGGGACGATCCGATCATCAGCGACATCAGCGGGTTCATAGGGGCCGTGATGCTGGCCGCGCCGATCGTCATCGGTGGGCTGCAGGAGATGAGACGCGGCCGGATGCACATGTCGGTGCTGGTGGCGATGGCGGTCGTTGCCGCCTTCGCGCTGGGGGACTTCAAGGAGGCCGGCATCGTGGCCTTCTTCATGCTGCTGGCCAGCCTGATCGAGCAGCAGACGGCCGCCGGCGCGCGGGAGTCGGTCGAGAAGCTGATGACGCTGACGCCCCCGACCGCCGAGCTCGTCAGCGGCCAGACGGTGCGCGTCAGCCAGCTGAAGAGAGGCGACCGGGTGCGGGTGCGGCCCGGCGACCGGATACCCGCCGACGGCCGCATCGTGCTGAACCAGACCACCATTGACGAAGCCACCATCACGGGCGAGTCGGTGCCGGCCGATAAGGCAGAGGGCGATGACGTCTTTGCCGGCACGACGAACCTGACCGGCTCGGTCGAGGTGGAGGTGACGCGCGTGGGCGAGGACACAACCCTCGGCAAGGTCAAGCGCCTCATCCTGCAGGCCGAGAGCACCAAGAGCCCCATGATGCAGCTTATTGACCGCTACGCCCAGTGGTATACGCCCGTGGTCCTGATGATAGCGGCCATCGTTTTTATCTTCGCCCCGGGGGAGCACAAGAAGCGTGTCATCACCGTGCTGGTGGTCTGCTGCCCCTGCGCATTCGTGCTGGCCACGCCCACGGCCATGGTGGCGGGCCTCTCTGCGGCGGCCCGACTGGGCATACTGATCAAGAAGATCGCGCACCTGGAGGCCGCCGGCGACATAACCGCCATGGTCTTCGACAAGACGGGCACGCTGACCACGGGCGAACTGACCGTCACGCGCATGTCGCCGGTGGAGGGCGTGGACGCGGCGCAGCTCCTGACGGTGGCGGCAAGCATCGAGCAGCACTCGCGTCACCCCGTGGCCATGGCCGTGTGCAAGGTGGCCGCCCGCGCCAACATCGCCCTTCAGGACGTGACGGACTTCGAGGAGACGCCGGGCCGCGGCGTGGTCGGCCGTATCGGCGGGTGCGGGGTGCTCATCGGCCGGGAGGCCTTTCTGCAAGAGCGCGGCGTGGACATGTCCTCGGCGCACGCGCACCGGCGCCCCGCCGATGCGGAGGCGATGAGCCTGCTCTACGTGGCGCAGGACGGCCGGTGCATCGGCTGGGTCGGCCTGGAGGACAGGGCGCGGCCCGAGGCAAAGAAGGCCACCGAGGCCCTGGCGGCGTTGGGCGTCAAGCGGCTCTCGATGCTGACCGGCGACCGCTGGAGCGTTGCGAAGAAGATGGCCGGCGAACTGGGCTGCACCGACGTGCAGGGCGAGTGCCTGCCCGAACAGAAGCTGCACCTTGTGGAGATGCTGCGCAATGAGGGCCACACGGTTGCCGTCGTGGGCGATGGGGTGAACGACGCCCCGGCGCTGGCCGCCGGCGACCTGGGCATCGCCATGGGGGCCGCCGGCAGCGACGTGGCCATTGACAGCGCCTCCATCGCTCTGATGAGCGACGACCTGGGGCGGCTGCCCTTCCTGGTCAGCCTGTCCCGGCGGCTGCGGAGCGTCATCGTCCAGAACCTGCTGTTCGGCGTCGTGTTCGTGCTGGGAGGGCTGACGCTGGGAATCCTGGGTTATCTCGGCCCCATCACAGCGGCCCTGCTGCACAACATCAGTTCATTCATCGTTATCTTCAACAGCGCCCGCCTGGTGCGTTTCGGCGAGAACCTGGCGCCCTACGCGGGCACCGCGGCCGACGGCACCAAGCCGGTGGCCGCGCCGGCCTGAAGGACCCCAAAGCCATGCCAGTAACGAACGGCAACGTGCTGGAAGTGATTGAGCTGACGAAGACCTTCCGCGACTTCTGGGGACGGGAGAGCGTCAAGGCCATAGACGGTCTGAACTTCGACGTCAGGCGCGGGGAGGTATTCGGCCTGCTCGGCCCCAACGGGTCGGGCAAGACGACCACGGTGCGCATCGTGCTGGGGCTGCTCTTCCCCAGCCGCGGGGCGGTCCGGCTGTTCGGCAGGAGCCCGCGCAGCGTGGAGGTCAAGAAGCGCGTGGGATACATGCCGGAGGAGTCGCACCTCTACGGTTATCTGAACGCGGAAGAGACCCTGGACTTCTTCGGCCGGCTGTTCCGCCTGCCCCGCCGCGAGCGTCGGCGCCGCACCGACGCCCTGATTGACATGGTGGGCCTGAGGCGGGCGCGCAAGCGGCCCATCGGGCAGTACTCCAAGGGGATGGCCCGGCGGATCGGCCTGGCCCAGTCGCTGATCAATGACCCCGACCTGCTGATCCTCGATGAGCCGACCACCGGCCTCGACCCGGAAGGATCGCGGGAGATGAAGGACCTGCTCCTGACGCTGCGCGACAGGGGCAAGACCATCTTCCTGTGCAGCCACCTGTTGGGCGACGTGGAGGAGATATGCGACCGCATCTGCATCCTCTACGGCGGCAAGCACCGGGCGCTGGGGCCGGTCGGCGAGCTGCTGGCCGCCGACGACGTAACGCAGATCACGGCTCCCCGCCTGTCGGAGAGCACCGTGCGCACGGTCGTGGACCTGATCCGGCAGACAACCGGCCCGGAGAGTCCCGTGCAGGTCAGCGCGCCGACCATGCCGCTGGAGGATTACTTCCTGCACGTCATCGAGGAGGCGCGGCGCGAGAGGCTCAGCACGGCCGGGGCCGAACGAGGCACGGCGGCAGCCGCCTTCCTGGGAGGCGAGGAAGAGGAGGCGGAGCAACTGCTCGACGAACTTGTGGGCGCCGCCAGGGACGCCGAGGAGAAGCCGCCCGCGCCGGCGGCAGAGCCCGCAGCGGCCATCCCCGTCCAGGAGGACAGGGCGCTCATAGACGAACTGGTGCAGACGGGAGCCGCCGCGAGGCCTGAACAGGCGGCACGGCCCGAACCCGCCGCCGCCACGCCCGAGACGGGCGTTCGTGAGGACGTCCTCGGCGAACTGCTGGACAATGCGGGTCAGGACGGAAAGACGGATGAAGACCAAGCTACTTAACCTGTGGCGCGGCCTCTTACACTACCTGCCCGAAGCGCTGCTGATCTTCTTCGTGCTGTCGCTGGCGCCGGCGGTCGTGATGGTGGCCGCCCGGCTCAGGGTGGAGACGGCCAAGATGTGGGAGTCGCCCGGCCTCTACTGGCACGCCACTGCCCTGAATCCCTGGCCGGCGGCGGCGGCGTTCGCCTGCCTGGTCGGCGCGGCCCTGCTGCTCTACCTGCTGTGGCGCAACTGGATGGTCGTCTGGGCCGTGGCGCGCAAGATGATCATCGAGGCGTTTCACCGCAAGGTGGTCCTCATACTGCTGGTCTTCTTCGTGGTGCTGATGCTCTCGCTGCCGTTCATCCTGACCACGGAGGGCAGCCCGAAGAGCCAGCTCCAGCTCGTCATGCTCTATTCCCTGGTGTTGGCGATGGTGCTCATGTCGCTGCTGGCCATCTTCCTGTCGGCGGCCAGCATCTGCTCGGAGGTGGAGCGCAAGCACGTGCACATCACCGACACCAAGCCGCTGCAGCGCTGGAAGTTCCTGCTGGGGAAGTGGTTCGGCGTCGTGGTGATGTGCTCGGCGGTGCTGTTCGTGATGACGGCGGCGGCGTGCGCCCTCGTCCTGTTCATGGCGCGCGCGCCGGACTACAGCCGCATGACGCTGCGGGAGGCCCGGAAGGCGCTTCAGGGACAGCAGGAGCTTCTGGAAGAGGTCCTGGTGGCCCGCAAGTCGGTCAGGGCCTTTGACCCGCCCGGGATGCAGGCGTCCATAGAGCGCGAGCTGAAGACGATCGAGCAGAAGGGCGAACTGCCCGACAATCCCAGGAAGCTGCGCGCACTCCACGAGCGCCTCCGCAAGACCTTCCTCGCAAAGGTGCTGACCGTGCCCCCGCGCGGCTACTACGAATGGCATTTCGCCGGGCTGACTCCGCAACTGGAGGGAGTGCTCCACGTCCGCTTCAGGGGCTACGTCAACGTCCGACAGGGCAGGCTGCTGGGGATGTGGCAAGTGGTCCACAGGAAGCGCGTCACCACAGAAGACGGGAAGGTCCATTACAGGCCGGAAGTGGTCCTGGAAAGGGTCGCACCCCAGTATGGATGGCACACCGACGTGCGCCGGGAGTTCGCCATACCCAGCGCATTCACAACCGAGGATGGCCAGGTCGTCCACGTCGTTCCCGAGGACGGGATCTTGGCCCTGCGTTACATCAACCTTGACGACGAGGCCACGGCGAGCTTTGACGGCAACGAATCCGTTGTCATCATGCAGAGGGAGGGCGGATTCCTGGCCAACTACTACCGCGCCCTGCTGGTGCTGGTCTGCCACATCGCCTTGCTGGCGGCGCTGGGCTTGATGGCGGGTTCGATCTTCTCATTCCCGGTGGCCAGCCTGACCGTGGTCTTCTTCGTTGTCATCGGGCTGGCGGGAGCCTGGTTCGTCTCCTTTGCCGAGCCGGGCGTCAACGTCGAGTACACGTTTCTGCAGGAGCTGCGCTATGCCGCCTGGCGCACCTTCTCACGGAGCATCCTGGCCGTGATGCCGCACTTCGGCAAGTTCAACCCGCTCGGCGACCTGACGGACGGCAAGATGGTCACCTGGAACATGGTTGCCGGGGCCGCGGCCATGATGGTCTTCATCAAGGCGAGCGCGGCCCTGTTGGTCGGCATGTACTTCTATGCCCGCAGGGAACTGGCCCGGGTCATCGTTTGAGTCTGGAACGCGCTGAACCGTGAGTACGAAGTTGAAAAGGCTGCTCAGCTCATTTCTGTGCGTCGTCTTCCTGTTCGGGACGGGGCTGTTGCTCGGCCCGCTGCAGCAGATGCGCCAGGATTACGACCTGGCCGCCGAGCCGGTCAAGGGACTGAGCCCCAAGCTCGCGCTGGCGACACAGGCGCTCGGTTGGGGCAGGGGTCTGATCATTGACGTGATCTGGATCCGGATGGAGTCGCTGAAGCAGCAGCATAAGTTCTTCGAGCTGGTTCAGCTTGCGAACTGGGCCTGCACGCTGGCGCCCAACTTTCCCCAGGTCTGGGACGTCCAGTCGTGGAACCTGGCCTACAACGTCAGCGCCAAGGTCGAGCACCTGCCCGACAGGTGGGCGTGGGTGCGCGCCGGCATCGAGTTGCTGCGGGACGAAGGCATCCCCATGAATCCCCACTCGGCAATGCTCTACGACCGCCTCGCCTGGCTCTACCTGCACAAGATCGGCGGCCAGGACGACAACGCCCACCTGTTCTACAAACAGATGCTCGGCCTGCTCATGCACGAGGTGCTGGGCGGGGAGGGAGACAGAGAGACGCTGGTGGCGTTTGCCGAAG
>JAUVVP010000370.1 GCA_030604585.1 Planctomycetota bacterium
CACGTACTCCCCGACGCACTGGCGGCCAACTCGAAACCCGAAACCCGAAACTCGAAACCCACTTCGCGCTACCGCGCGAAGTGGAAGGTAATCACGTCGCCGGCCCGGACCTCGTAGTCCTTGCCCTCCATGCGGAGCCTGCCCCTTAGGCGCGCCTCCCTGATCGAGCCGCATTCGGCCAGGTCGTCGAAGCCGACCACCTCCGCCCGGATGAACCCATGCTCCATGTCGGTGTGGATCTTGCCGGCGGCGCGCCTGGCGTCCGTGCCGGCCTCGACCGTCCAGGCGCGCAGCTTGTCGGAGACGTGGGTGAAGAATGTGCGCGCCCTCAGAAGGTCGTAGCAGGCCCGGATGACCCGCCCGGAGGCCATCTCCTCCAGCCCCGCATCCTCCATGAAGGCCCCGCGCTCGTCCTCTTCCAGCTCCAGCAGCTCCATCTCCAACTCGGCGCAGACGGCCGGCGCCAGCGGCGACAGCCCCTCAACGACGAGGGGGGAGGATATCTGGTCCTCGCCGATGTTCAGCACGCACAGGTGCGGCTTGAGCGTCAGGAAGGAGTAGCTGCGGAGCAGCGTTTCGTCCGCGCGGCTAAGCTGGACGGCGTGCAGGCCCTTCTCCTGCTCAACCGCCTCCCGGCAGCGCTCCAGCACCTGCTGCTCGCGCTGAAGGGCCTCGCGTTCGGGGACGGGCTTCCTGAGGTCTCTTTCTATCGCGTGCAGGCGCTTCTCGATGACCTCCAGGTCGGCCAGGAGCAGTTCCTGGTTCATGGCCTTGTACTCGCGCAGGGCGTCCACGCCGCCGAGGACCTCCGGCACGAAGGCCGACCCGAACGAGCGCACCACCATCAGGATGCCGTCCACTTCGCGTAGCTCGGCGAGGGCGCGGCCACTGCTCTCGCCGCCTGTCAGATGGGCGAAGACGCCGCCGATGTCTTCGAACTCGATGGTGGCCAGGATGGTCTCTTTGGGCTTGAAGATCCGCGCCAGCGCGTCGAGCCGCTCGTCGGGGACCGTCACGACAGCGTGGGCCACCTGCTCCCCGGCGTGGTAGCCGCCCACTTCCCCGTGCGCTCCGGTGATGGCATTGAAGAGCGTCGTCGTCCCCGACTGCGGCAGCCCCACTATGCCCATTCTCATTGCCGTCTCCCCCGATCCGGTCCTGCCGGCGCGCTGCCAGCTTACCAGACCGCCGCGTGCTTCACAACGCCTTTGCGCGCTGCGGGCCACGGCGCTACAATGCCGGCCTGCCGGCGTCGTAGGCCTCAACATGCGGAGGAGATATGCAGTACGTGGCCATCTTCCATGCGAACCTGAACTATGCCTTTCTGGAGGCGCACAAGTACGAGAGCGTCATTCGCAGCTCGTACGAGGTCATCATTGACACGTTCCGCGAGAAGTGCCCCGACGCGCGCTACGTGTTCGAGGCCTCCGGCTTCACGATAGACACGATGGCCGATCTCTGCCCGGACGTGCTGGCGAAGCTCAAGGACGCCATCGCGAGCGGCCAGTGCGAGTTCATGGGCTCCCCCTACGCCCACCCGATGGTCGCCAACTTCCCGGAGGAGGACGGCCGCTGGGCCAACGAGTTCGCCATGCGGACCTACGAGCGGCGCCTGGGCTTCCGCCCCGAGAGCGGCTGGAACCCGGAATGCTCCTGGATGCAGTACGTGCCGAACACGTTCCGCGACGTGGGATTCAAGCGCCTGACGCTGGACTTCGAGTCCCACATGATCTGCAACCGCCCCGAGTACGGCGCGGTGGAGCGCAACCTGCGCCGGGACATGTCCTGGGGCGGCGGGCTGCCCCAATATGACCTCGACCCGAACGAGCCGGTCCTCCACTTCCCCTTCAAGGACGTGGTGGCGGGGCTGGACGGCTTCTGCCGCTCGGACCGCACGGCGAACGAGGCGAACCAGTACTTCCTCGGCCGAAGGCCCCTCGACGAGTTCATGGCGAACGTGAAGCGATGGAGCGGCGACCGCGAGGACGGGGCCCTGATCGTCGTCGCCGACGACGCGGAGTACTGCGGCACGACCGGCTACTTCTACGTCAAACACTTCGAGGAGTACGACAAGAGCTTCGCCACCGACCCCGAGGCCGGCCGGAAGCTCGAGGCCATGGTCAAGGAGGTCCTGGCCCTGGGGCCGATGATCACCTTCGAGCAAGCATGCCGGCTCCCGCCCCTCGAGGACAACTATTACGTCGAGGACCGCTTCGCGTGGCACCGCACCTACGCCGACGTGTGGGCGAATACGCCGGAATCGAAGCGCTTCGATCCCGTCATCGCGGAGCTGCGCGAGGAGCTACGGGGGCTGGAGGCGCGGGCTCAGAGCGGCGAGGCCAAGGCGCTGATCGAGAAGGCCTGGTTCCACCTGACCTGCTCGGAGAACTCGGACGGCCGCTGGCCGCCGCCGCCGGCCAGGACGTGTCCGTTCAACGTCCAGTGGGTGGAAGGTCAGATAGAGCAGACGCGCCAGGCCCTGGCCGCGCTGCGGGAAGCCGTGAGCTGAGGAACCTGGCGCCCGCTCCGAGGAAACGGGGCCCGCGTTCGACGTGTTGCGCCCGCAGCCGCCGGGCGCTCGCCGGGCAAACGCCAATGGCGGCGCATGCCTGCACCGAGGAGGGCACGCCGCCGGCATTCGACTTCCCTCGTCAGGATGCTCATCACAGATGAGTCGCCTCGTTACTAACCTGGTTGTGTCGCACTTCGTCGGGGGCACGGCGTTGTTCTCGGGCGTTGGCCTGGTTGCGGCGACGGCGATCATATCGATCCTGTGGCGCGCGAAGCCCGTCAGGATCGGCGTCCGGGTCGTGGCGCTCGTGGGACTGGTCTTCGTGATCCTGTCGGCGACGCCGTTCCCGGTGTGGGTCTACTTCGCCTGGTCGGCCACCGTGCTGGCCTGGCTGGGCTTGCAGGAGATGGGCGGGACGGTGCGATCGGCCACGATCCTGCGGCTGCTGGTGCTGGTCGCCTGCGGGGGCGTAGCCCTCGCCGAGCTGTCGTATCAGTTGCGCCCCGTCGTTCGGATAGAGGCAACGGCGGCCGTTTACGTCATCGGCGACTCGATCAGTGCGGGAACCGGGGCCGGCGAGAAGGTCTGGCCCCAGGTCCTGGCCGAGATCCAGGGGCGCCAGGTGGTGAACCTGGCCAGGGCCGGGGCGACCGCCCGGACCGCGTGGGTTCAGGCCGACGAGGTGCCGGCGGAGGCGTCGGTCGTTCTGGTGGAGATCGGCGGCAACGACCTGCTGAAGGGCCGCCCACCCCTCGCGTTCGAGGCGGACTTGCGCGGGCTGCTGGCCCGGCTGATCGGGCGGGACCGGGCCATCGTGATGTTCGAGCTGCCGCTGCCCCCATTCCACAACCGGTATGGTAGGATACAGAGGGTGCTGGCGGACGAGTTCGGGGTGACGCTGCTGCCCAAGAGGCTGCTTGCGGGGGTGCTGGCCGGCAGGGACTC
>JAUVVP010000403.1 GCA_030604585.1 Planctomycetota bacterium
CAGACATAGCCGAGTGGCTGGCCAACAACGTGGACTGGCAGTCCTGGACGGCCGGCGGCAAGTACCTGGCGGGCGGCATCGCCATGGGCTTCGGGGCGATCGGGGCCGGAGTGGGCGAGGGCTACAACGCCGGCGAGGCAGTGAACGCCATCTCCCGCCAGCCGGCAGTGGGCGGCGAACTGGTGCGCACCATGCTTGTCGGGCAGGCCATAGCTGAGACCAGCGGCATCTTCGCCCTCGTCATAGCGTTCATACTGATCTTCTCGTCGCCGGTGCCGAGCATGGAAGTGATCGGGGCCTCGCTGGGAGCCGGCCTCGCCATGGGCCTCGGCGCGCTCGGCTCGGGCGTCGGCGCGGGAATAGCCAGCGGGCAGGCGGCGGCCGGCATCGGGCGCAACCCCAGGGCCCGAGGCAGCGTCACCATCACCATGCTGCTCGGCCAGGCGCTGACCACCAGCCCGGCGGTCTTCTCCCTGGTGGTGGCTGTGATACTGGCATTCGCGCAGCAGAGAAACAAGTACCTGGGCTCCAACGTCTGCGTGGCGGTCAGCGCCCTTTCGGCGGGGCTGTGCGTCGGCGCGGGCGCCATCGGTCCGGGCCTCGGCACCGGGATGGCGGCCGGCGGGGCCTGCAACGGGGTGGCCAGGAACCCCGAAGCCAACACGGAGATAACGCGCACCATGCTGGTAGGCGGGGCCGTCAGCCAGTCCACCAGCATCTACTCGTTCGTCATCGCACTCATACTGATCCTTTTCATCAGGTGAGGGATGGGTTCGGTTGGTCCTCTGGCTGTAAGGGAGTGTGGCAAATGGAAGATGCGATCATCAAGGCGGCCGCCCTGCTCGGCGCAGGGATAGCCATGGGGTTCGGGGCTATCGGCCCGGGCATAGGCGAAGGATTCGCCGCCGGCAAGGCATGCGAGGGCGTATCGAAACGACCCGAGGAGGCGGCCCTGCTCACGCGGACGATGCTCATCGGCCAGGCGGTCAGCGAGTCCACCGGCATCTACTCGCTGGTCATCGCCTTCGTTCTTATCTTCTCCTTCTGAAAGGCGGACGCCCTCGCCGTCCCAATCGCTTCAGGCATGAGCAAACGGGGCTGCGGCGGGGTTCTGCCACAACGTAGATCCATTCAGAGGCCGGCGGTTCTCGATGAAGCCGATAGCCAAAAAAGGCTTGATAGCGATCGTGGTGCTCTACGCGCTCACGGTGGGGGTGATGATCACCAACTTCCTGCGGGAGGCAAGGCCCGAACACCCCGAAGAGGCGACCCGGGCCATTCAGCAGGTGCTGAACGATGAGCTGGAGCGGGCCTACCACAGGGACCCCGAGCATATCCGCGACCCGCAGCGTCCCATAACGGATGCTGAGGCCGCCCGCGTCTTCGAGGAGCTGTTTCCCCACAAGGGCACGATAATCAACATCAACTACACCCTCATCATGCAGTGCCTGAACTTCACCATCCTGCTGTTGGTGCTGTACGGCTACCTTTGGGACCCGTTGCTCCAGTTCCTCGACAAGCGGCGCGCCCTCATCAGCGAACGCCTGGACGGTGCCGCCAGGAGCCGCAAGGAGGCCGAGGACCTGCTCCAGCAGCGCCACCACGAGCTGAGCCAGGTGAGAAGCGAGCGCGGCGGCATCGTCGAACAGGCCAAGAGCCTGGGCGAGCAGGAACGGGGCCGGATCGTCGAGCGCGCCCGCCGGGAGGCGGAGATGCTGATGCAGCAGACCGAAGAGCGCCTCGGCGAGGAGGTGCGCAGGGCCAGGATCGCCTTGCGGGAGGAGGTTGCTGAGATGGCCGTCCGCGTCGCCGCCCAGGTGCTGAAGCGCGAGATATCACGGCAGGACCACGACAGGCTCATCGAGGACGTGGTCGCACGGATGACCCTGACGCAGGAGCCGCCCGCGGCCGGAGGGTCCGAATGAGAGGAGACGTGCTGAGCCGCAGATACGCCGGGGCCCTTGCCGACGTGGTCGAGAAGGACGGCCAGCTCGAAAGGGTGCGCGGAGAACTCAGCGCGCTGGCCGATGCGCTCTCCGCCAGCGGCGGCTTCCGGATAATGATCATGACGGCGGCCAGGAGTCGTGAGGAGAAGAAGGCTGCCTTCGCCCGGATATGCGGTGCGCTCGGCCTGTCGGCGCACATCGCCCGCCTGCTTCAGTACCTGGTCCAGAGGAAACGCGCATCGCTGCTGCCGCTCATAGCCGAGAGCTTCGCCGAGGAGGCCGACAGGCGGCTGGGCGTGCGCAGGGCCTTCGTTACCAGCGCGGTGCCATTGAGTGAGGCGCAGAGGGGCCGCATCGTCGGGAGCCTGGAGGGCCTGACCCGGGCCCGGATAGAACTGCAGGAGGCGGTTGACGAATCGTTGATAGCCGGCTTCCAGGTGCGGCTGGACGGAAGGTTCTTCGACGGAAGCCTGGCCGGGCAGCTTGACAGGATCAGGGAGACCATGGCACATGGCGGATGAGGCATCCATACGGCCTGAAGAAGTCAGCGCGGTCATCCGGCGCGCCCTGGAAGGGCAGGAGACCACGGCCGAGTTCGCCAGCGTGGGCACCGTGCTGGAGGTGGGCGACGGCATTGCGCGGGTCTTCGGCATCGAGGAATGCCGGGCCATGGAGCTGCTGGAGTTCCCCCACGGCGTGATGGGCATCGCCATGAACCTGGAGGAGAGCAACATCGGCTGCGTCCTGATGGGCGAGGATCAGCTGATCCGCGAGGGAGACGAGGTGCGCCGCACGGAGCGGATCGCCAGCGTGCCCGTCGGCGAAGTGCTGCTGGGCCGCGTCATTGACGCCACGGGCAGGCCCCTGGACGGCCGGGGGCCCATCGAGACCGACACCTATCGCCAGGTCGAGCGCGTCGCCCCGGGCATCGTCAAGAGGGAGCCCGTGAAGGAGCCCTTGCACACCGGCTACGAGATGGTGGACGCCCTCACGCCCATCGGCCGCGGCCAGCGCGAACTGGTCATCGGCGACCGACAGACCGGCAAGACGGCGCTGGTGGTGGACTGCATCATCAACCAGCGGGACTCCGACGTCATCTGCATCTACGTGACCATCGGGCAGAAGATGGCCTCCATCGCTCGCACCATCGAGGTCCTTCAGCGGGAAGGCGTTATGGACAGAACCATCGTGGTTGCCGCG
>JAUVVP010000335.1 GCA_030604585.1 Planctomycetota bacterium
ACGGTCCGCTTCTGGGGGCACGGACCCCTCGTGCAGTGGGCGCGCCAGATCGCCGGCCGGTCCCCCGTCCCCGTGGCCCTCCACCTGGACCACTGCAAGGAGGTCAAGTTCTGCAAACAGTGCATTGAGGCGGGTTGGACCTCGGTGATGATCGATGCGTCCGTGCGGCCGTTCGAAGAGAACCTGGCCATGACTCGCGAAGTAGTGGCGGCGGCCGAGCCCGTCGGCGTCAGTGTGGAGGCCGAACTGGGAGAGATCGGGGGCGTCGAGGACGACAGGGTTGGGGCCGACGAGGACGTCCGACTCGCCGACCAGGACAGGGCGGTGGCTTTCTGCGAGGGACTGCCCCTGGCGGCGTTTGCTCCGGCCATCGGCACTGCGCACGGCGTTTACAGGGGGGAGCCGCGCATCGCCTTCGACCGGCTGGACGAGATCGCCCGCCGCACAGGTCTGCCGATCGCCCTGCACGGCGGCACTGGCCTTTCGGACGAGGTCTTCAGCAGGTGCATCTCGCTCGGGTGCGCCAAGGTCAACATCTCCACGCAGCTCAAGTACGCCTTCATTGATGGCTTCATTGAGTATCACCACGCGCATGGGGAGTACGATCCGCTGGAAGTCATCGGCGGCCAGTTTGAGCGCATCAGGCAGGAGATGGCCGAGAAGATGAGGTTCTTCGGCTCCGCCGGCCGCGCGTCCGGTCTCCAGGCTTAACGGGGCCGCGCCTACCTCAAGGGCCGCCGAGGGCAAGCCATGATGAGGGCGTTGATCTTCGACTGTGACGGCGTCCTGGCCGACACGGAGCGGGACGGCCACCGCGTCGCGTTCAACCGCGCCTTCGCGCAGAAGGGACTCGACATCGAATGGGGCGTTGACCGGTACGGCGAGCTGCTGAAGGTCTCGGGCGGCAAGGAGCGGATGCGCCACTTCTTTGAGCAGTGTGGCTGGCCGGTCGGCGCGATGGATAGGGACGCCTACATTAAGGAACTGCACGCCCTGAAGACGGCCATTTACATGGAAATAGTGGAAACCGGTCAGCTCCCCGCCCGGCCCGGCGTGTGCAGGCTGGTGGACGAGGCGACTGCAGACGGTATGACGCTGGCGGTCTGCTCCACCTCGAACGAGCGGGCGGTGAATGCGGTCGTTGAAACTCTGCTCGGCCCGGGGCGCAAGGCCAGGTTTGCGGCCATCCTGGCGGGAGACGTGGTATTGAAGAAGAAACCCGACCCTGAGATTTACGATCTGGCGGGAGATCGCCTGGGTCTGAAGCCCGGGGAATGCATGGTGGTCGAGGACAGCCGCAACGGCCTTCTGGCGGCCAGGGCCGCCCGTATGCATTGCATCATCACGACCAACGGCTACACGGCGAAAGAAGGCTTCTCGGAGGCGGACGCCGTCTTTCCCGAACTCGGGGACCCGCCCAACGTTCACGTCACGCTGGCGGCACTGAAACGCATGGTGGCCGAAGGCGAGTGAGGGCCGTCCGAGCGCCGGCGCGGCCCGGCTTGCCGGGCATCGGATGAAGCTGTCCGGGCAGGGCGGGGGGATGCAGAAGGCCGTTCTCTCGTACGCCGAGACGCTCTGGGACCTGTTGCCAACGGGTGCCGTGCTCGGCGGCGCGCCCTTCGTGCAATGAGACGAGGCGCACCCGACCGGCACGGTGGAGATCGCCTTCGACGAGGACATGAACCCCGACTGCCATATCGTGCCCGGTGTGGCATACGACAGCATCGAGGGAACCGAGGGAATGCTCCGGGCGGCCGCCGATGCGGCCTGCGCGGCATGCAGCACATCCACGCCGCTGTCGAGTCCGCCAACCGCGGCTCAACATGGGCCTGCCCGTAAGTGTGGCGGCGCGAATCATGCGTCCTATCCCAGAGAGCAAGAGCGAGTGCAAGTGCAAGAGCGAGAGCGAGTACAGGCCGGCCGTCTCCTTTGTCAATGGGAGGACCGATGAGAATGGCGGCTGAGGCGGCGAGGGAGTCCCGGTGACGCGTTTCTCCGTGCACTACTTCCTGCTGTTCACCGTCATGGCGACGGCTGGGCCGTACTTCCAGCTCATCCTGCGCGCGCGTGGTTTCTCGGTCGTCGAGCTGGGGCATCTACAAGGGCTTCGGGCCCTGGCAGGGATGTGCGGCCCACTGCTGGTGGGGTACCTGGCCGACCGGTTCGGCGCGCGCCGCGGTCTCCTGGCCGGCTGCCTGGTGGTCGTTGGCCTGCTTCTGATCCCGCTGAATGTCACCAGCAGCTTCTGGATCGCGGCAGCGCTCGTGGCGGGGATCGGCTGCACCGTCCGGACGCCCATCCCGTTGACCGATGCGCTGGCCGCAGGAGAGTTGGAGGATCCGGTTCACCAGTACGGACGGGTGCGCGTTTGGGGGAGCGTCGGGTTTGCCGCCGCCCTGGTTATCATTCGCGTGCTGGGGCTGGTGGACGAGCGCTCGTCCACGTCCATGATAACAGCCATCCTCATCGCTGTCGGGCTGTGTCTCGTCAGCTCGGCGTTCCTTCGCGAGCGGCATGGCGCCCGTCGCCGGCGCGTTGCTACGACCGGCGCACGCGGAGGATTCGATGCCGTCTTCTGGCTGTTCGTGCTGGCGGCGGCACTGCATCAGATAGGGATGACGGCCCACTACTCGTTCTTCACGATCTACCTGCAGGACGTGCTGGGGATGGAGAGCGCCGCGTGGGTCTGGTCCATCGGCGCGGTGGCGGAGATCCCGATGCTCTTCTATGCGGGCCGGTTCATCGGACGGTTCGGCCTGCTGGCGATGCTGGGCGCCTCGATGGCGGCCGTGTCGCTTCGGCTGGGCGTTTACGCTTTCGTGCCGGCGCTGTGGGTGATCCTGCCGATCCAGCTTCTGCATGCCATGACGTTCGGGCTCTTCCACGCCGCCTCGATCGAGTTCATCCGTCGCAAAGTGCCCCGAGAGCGGTTCGGACTGGCGATGGCCCTGTACCTGTCCCTGGCGAGTGCCCTGCCGAGCTGGATCGGCAGTTCCCTGGGCGGCCACGTCATCGAGCACTGGGGCTATCCCACCCTCTACCTGACTTACGCGGCGGCGCCGCTGGTCGGCATCGCACTGCTGGCCATGGGTGGAGAGAGACTCAACGTTTCAACATCGGGAGCAATGGGTGTCAGCCATGACGAGGGCAGCACCGATGAGCGTTGAGACGCGCGTCTATCGCGTCGGTATCGTCGGCGCAGGGAGCATTTCGAAGCTGCATCTGGAGGGCATCCGGCAGCACGCCGACCGGATGCAGGTAGTGGCCTTCTGTGATCCTGACGAGGAAAGGTGCAAGGCATGCGCCACTGCGTGTGGCGCCGAAGGCACATATGTTGCGCTCCCGGACATGATTGCAGACGCCCGGCTTGACGTGGCCATAGTCTGTACGCCCACGCACGTGCGCAAGGAAGTCTTGCTGCCGCTGATCAACGCGAAGGTCCCCGCCTTCTGTGAAAAACCGTTTGCCGAGACCTATGGGAAGCGGCCGAGATCGAGCGAGAGGCACGCAACGCAGGCGTGCCCATCGCCGTCAATCAGAACTTCCGACGGCACTTTACCTTCGCGCTGGCCAGGGAACTGCTCGAGCGGGGCGCTATGGGCAGGCCGCTGCACCTTGTGCAGACCGTGCCGATACTGCGGCGCGACCGGGGCTGGCGGCTGGAGCGCAAGCGTTACGTCATGGCCGTCATGTCCATCCACTGGTTCGACGGCTACCGCTGGATGCTCCGCGACGAGCCGGAGACGGTCTACGCGACGGGCGTC